>USHH01000029.1 GCA_900554345.1 uncultured Bacteroidales bacterium
AACCCTCTTCTCGTTTGTAGCCCGGAGCGGAATCGAACCGCTATCTAAGGTTTAGGAAACCTCTATTCTATCCGTTGAACTACCGGGCCCCGTTTATTTCCCGCAAAGATACGAAATTAATCCTACACTCCCACCATCCGGGTCAACAAAAAAGGGCCGCGCCGAAAAGCGCGACCCTTATTCGGATTAGATTTACTGTAAGTTACTTCATAATCTTTGTAGTGACAACCTCGCCGTTGGCAAGAGTGTCGACACGGATTACAATACCGCTGTAGGTTTCGCTGACACGCATACCCTCAAGATTGTAATACATCGTGCTGACTACTTCAAGTCCGGTATAAACACCGTCGATTGAAACAGTACCACCTACTGTCACAGCATCGCCGAGACCGCCCATCTCATTGGCGGCACGTACTGAATATACTGCATCAGGATTTGCCACGGTGTACTCCGGCTCTGTAGTAAACGCTACCACCTTGCCGTTTTCGCACACTGCCCAGCAAAGCACATACTCGCTGTCGTCCCATGACAGTGTAGAGCCTTCGAGCTCAACATTTGCAGGCAGAGGAGCCTGCTCGGCAAGAGCCGCGGGATCCCAGTCATCGTCACCGCCCATCACTTTCGCGATAGTCATCGATTCTGCCTCTTCCTTGGTGAGGACAGGATTATTGGGATGGTTGCCCGGTCCGAAGGTTTTCTTGCGCTGGCTCAGGTCGATGGGTGAACCGTTGGAAGTAAACGAGTTGTATTCGGCAAACTGCTTGGGATAGCCGTCGGTACCCATGTCATGCCATCCGATAGCCGAAGGCTTGATCTGCATCTCGGTGTCGATAAAGAGGGCGATAGGTGTACCGCTACCCCACGGGCGACCGAGAGTGTACTGACCGTCTACCGATTCCGGTCCGGTAATCTTGCAGTCCTTGAAGATGTAGCCATACTCCTTGGCGACAGAGGGCACTGCGAGATAGCCGCCGGCACACATCTGAAGCTCTACGCGGTTGTAATATACATCGCCCTTGCCACAGAGGAAGTCGGTGCGACCGCGGAGAAGACCGCCTTCAAAGTAGTAGCGCGAATTTTCATTATTGGATACGTAAGTGTCCTGATAAGCCCAGAGACATACATCCTTGCAGACGGTCTTGTCGGAAGCGTCGTTAAGCACGATGTTACGTCCTGACTCATCAGGCATCGCACTCTTGATAGTGACATCCTGCATATAGGTGCCGGTAGCCTGCTTGGTGAGCTGAAGCACGTCGCCGCGTCCGATACCTTCAAGCACATGGGAACCGCCCTTGTATTCAGGCACCGTGTTTATGATGGAAGTGCCTTCCATGCTTTCACCGATGATTGATATATTAGGTACGTTGATGATTGTGGTGGCACTCGGATACTGCTTGCCGTCGGTACCCTCGGCAAAACGGTCGGTGGCGGCGGGTATCACATAGTCGCCCTCCTTATCCTTGATGAAGATGCGGAAACGCTTGGAGGTATCCTCACGCTTGGCGGCTGCGTCAAGTGCTTCAAGTATGCTGCCGTCGTCGGGCACCACGAAGTCATACATGGCTTTTGTAACAGCCGGACGGGTCTTGGTGGTGAAATTGATTACGATTTCCTTGCCGATGGCATTGTCGGTGAGGTCGCTGATGCTGTTGGCGGCAAGGGTGAAGGTGTACTTGGTGCCGTAGGCGAGGTTCTTGTACTGGAACAGTACGGTCTTGCCTGTCACCTGTGCGTCGAGTTTCTGATCATTGAGAGTGGCGCTTGCCTTGTCGGTAACTTTCACCTTCTCATCGAAAGTAAGCACGATTCTGCCGTTGATTGAAGCTGTCTCAGAGCCTTCTTCCGGCACGAATGACACGAGTACGGGTGCAGTGCCGTCGTCAATGAGTTTCTCGGTACCGATAAGATAAGATGCGCCGAGAGCTATACCGTCATTGTTGGATGTAGTGCCGTCGATTGCCGACTCTTTGTCGGAAATCCAGCGTATGTAAAGTGCCGGCTGGTTGTTTGCCTCGGCGGGGAGGTCAAACTCGGCATCGGTCCAGTTCTTGTTGCCCTCGATATTGATAGTGCCGAGGAGTTTCCAGTTTTCACCGTCGAGTGAATACTCTACCTTCTGTCCGGTATATGCGTTGTAGTTGTACAGCATGGCGGTGATAAGCTTCATGTTGGTGAATGCGGAGGCATTTACCATCGTCTGCCAATAGTATTCGCCAAGACCGTAGGTGCGCCAGTTGACTGCGCCCGGACGACCTTCGTAAGCGCCCGATTCCTGGCTCTTGTCAAGCCAGCCCTCGCTGTTGCCCTCGCTGTTGCGGAGTATCAGCGCCGCAGCGTCATTGTCGGCTGAATAGAAGTCGGCGGCACGTCCGTTGTTACCCTTGCGGTAGAAGTCCCATCCTACTACAAAGTCGATAGCCGAATAAGTAGCGGTGATGGAGTGGTTCTCGTTCATCGTGAAATTGATGGAGCTTGAGGTCTGACCGTCGCTCCAGTTGCTGAACGTGATTATCGGATTGCTGGTGGCGGTGAGTGTCACCTCAGTACCCTCCTCATACATGTTCTTGCCGTCAATCACATTGGGAGCGGGAGTAGCCTGTACCATATAATAGTTGGCGCCCCCCTCGATTGCGTAGTCAAGGCTATAGGTGTTTATCTCAGCGAAGTTGGCTGTCAGTTTGGTGTCGGCGGCTACGGTATATTTGAATTTCGCCTCGGTCGACACCTCTTTGCCCTCACCGTCGGTCCAGTTTACAAATTTGTAGCCGAAATTACGGGTTGCAGTCAGTGTAAGCTCCGTGCCCTCGTCGAATATCGCACCGTTGGGATAAACACTTACGCTACCGCCATCTTCGGGCGAAGCCACAGCTTCAAAGTTGCATTTTGCTACCGGAAGCACCTCGCCGTCGACTGTACCAAGAATCTTGATGTCGCTGACACCGGCTTCCTTGTTGTCAAGGTCATATATATTAATAACGAGAGAGAATCCTGACTGTGTTATAAGAGTCGGGTCATTCAGCTCAAACTCAAATGCTGGTGTATATTTGGGGTCATTACCAAACTGGTCTTCAGCAGTAGTCTTATTGTCGCGAGGCGGAATAAGACCTGTTGCGAGCACTTTCTCAACGCCTTCTACAGTGCGTACTGTTACATCCATTTTACCTCCGTTAGTACCAAAGCGACAAAGCTTACCGCTCACCTTAAGCGGAGTGAATGTAAGACCCTTTGCAGGAACTACCTTCCACTCTATTGCATTTCCGGCAGAAGCTCCGGCTTCCTTTGATTTTGGCTTAAAGCCTACGAAATGTCCCCATACTGATGAACTTTTTCCTGCGACTTCAAGAATATTGTCACCTACAGAGAATGTATTAAGAGAGAATGCGCCGTCGGGAGTAACCACAGGGGCATCCTCGCTTGACGACTCAAACGCCCATGCGATTGTGGCATCGGCATTGCTGAAAACCGGACCACGTGTCGAGCCGTTCAGCTTGCCGTCGATATGAATGTCGCTGAAACCGCCTTGCTTGGCATTACCCACTCCAACTGTCGCCACGAGGGAGAAACCGTCAGCCGATGCAAGCTTTGCCTGCTGCTCTTCAGTAAGAGTAATGTCAAACTGCTGGGCATAGTTTGCGTTTTTACCGAATTTATCCTCAGCCTGTGTTTTCCTGTTACGAGCAGCGGTATAGTTGCCAAGTGTTTCGAGAGTACCGTCGGCAAGTTTTGCCGATACGGTCACGCCGTTCTCAGCATCTGTACCGAATCGCTGGATGTAGCCACTGACATGTGTCGGCGTGAAAGTCACTCCCTTTGCAGGCTTGACATACCACTCTACCATGTCGTTTGCGTCATTTTTAGGCTGGATTTTCACGAATGTCACATTAACATTGCTTCCGTCTTCAACGCCAGTCACGGAACACTCGCCGAGATTGAACGAGGTGATTGAGATGGCGTCAGGCTCTGAAACGGATGTGACCTCGGCATAAGTATCGATTGTGTTGAAATCCCAGACAATCGACACCGGAGTATCCTCATATACTCCGTCGCCGTTACTTTTCAGAATGCCTTTAGATGCTGCGTAGCCCGGGTTCAAGCAGGCGACACACATCATCAGAAAGACAAATCTTAACAACTTGTTTGTCATAATGATTGGTATTAGTTAAAAATTAATTTGGGTTATATCTTTCGGTTAACTGGTATAAAGCGTTTTTATGGTCTAAAAAATACATCTCTTCCTGAAAGCAAAGATAAGTTTAATTAACAATTATCAACGGTAAAATATATCATTAATCAGGGAAAATTTATCAAAGCAAAGGGGGATGTATCAAAATTCACGATACACCCCCCTTTATATTGACCTGATTCAGTGTCCTACATATTCTTATGGTCGACAGCAGCCTGCTCTACCGGCAGACACTCGATATAATTCTTGATATATCGGTTGAAGCCTTCCACCTCTTCAGCAGTCGGGGCGATTTCCGAACCGGTGTTGCCAAGGAACACACATTCATTTAGCCACCCCGCAAGCGACAGGCGACGGGTATTGTTGACGGCATACGAGGCAAGCAAAGCCATGCCCCATGCACCTCCTTCACCGGCTGTCTCCATGACGGAGATGGGCGAATTTAGAGCGGCGGCAAGTATGCGCTGACCTACTCCGGGTGTCTTGAACAGTCCCCCGTGACCGGTGATGCGGTCAACCTCCACATTTTCATCTTTGAAAAGTATGTCGTTACCGATTTTCAGCACGGCGACAGCCGCATAAAGGTTGGCGCGCATGAAATTGGCGAGGGTGAACTTGTCGGTCGACGACCTCACGAAGAGCGGACGACCCTCGGCAAGACCCGTGACAGGCTCGCCGGAGAAATAGTTGTAGCTCACAAGTCCGCCGCAGTCGGGCTGACCGTCAAGGGCGGCGTTATACAACTTCCCGAAAAGCTCGTTCATGTCGACCGGCACACCCAACAGCTGCTGATACTCCTTGAACACATTTACCCACGCGTTAAGGTCGGAGGTGCAGTTGTTGCAATGCACCATCGCCACAAGGCTTCCGTCGGGGGTGGTCACCATGTCAATCATCTCGTAAGGCTTCGACAGCTCTTTTTCAAGCACTATCATCGAGAACGACGACGTACCTGCCGACACATTACCGGTGCGCTGCAATACCGCGTTGGTAGCCACCATGCCTGTGCCTGCATCGCCCTCGGGCGGACACAGCGGCACTCCGGCGCGAAGATGTCCTGACACGTCAAGACGACGCGCACCCTCCTCAGTGAGGCAGCCTGCCGGCTCGCCCGCAACGATACTCTTGGGGAGGATGTCGAGCAATTTCCACGGATATCCCTCGGGAGCCACAAGATCGTCAAACTTCTTCACCATGTCGGCGCAATAGGTCTTTGTGGCAGGGTCTACGGGAAGCATACCCGATGCATCACCCACTCCGAGCACTTTCTCTCCCGTGAGCTTCCAGTGGATATAGCCCGCGAGCGTGGTGAGATATTTTATATCCTTTACATGCGGCTCGCCGTTGAGTATCGCCTGATAGAGGTGGGAGATGCTCCAGCGGAGTGGAATGTTGTAGACAAACAGCTCCGACAGCTTGGCGGCTGCCGCACCTGTGTTGGTGTTACGCCACGTACGGAACGGCACAAGTATCTCGCCCTTCTCGTCAAATGGCAGATAACCGTGCATCATCGCGCTGATGCCTATCGCGGCAAGGCTCTCTATCTCGATGTCGTAGCGGCTCCTCACGTCGTCGCGCAACCGGGCGTAGCTGTCCTGTACGCCATACCATATAGCCTCGGTGCTGTAGGTCCACATCTTGTCGACGAGCTGGTTTTCCCACTCGTGTGCCCCCTGGGCTATCGGGTTGTTATCCTCATCGATAAGCACAGCCTTGATGCGGGTCGAGCCAAGCTCGATGCCAAGCACAGCCTTACCCGCAGCAATGGTCTCTTTCGGATTCTTCATACCTGATACTTCCTACTTAATACTTAGCATCACTTATTAAGCATATAGTACACCTCATTGTAGCGAAGCTCTTTCTTAAACTCGCTGATGGTGGTGTTCTTGTTGATATGCACCATCTCTATGCCCGCCATTTCAGCATAATCCTCCCAATATTCGGGAGTAAGGTCGTAGGAGAAGCAGGAGTGATGTGTACCACCGGCAAGAATCCATGCGCCGGCACCGATTTCAAAGTTGGGCATCGGAATCCAGAGAGCCGACGCTACCGGTAGCTTGGGAAGCGGCTTCGACTTGATGCACTCTACATCGTTCACAATCAAACGGAAACGGTTGCCCATATCGATAACTGTGGCGGTGATGCCGTCGCCGGGCTTTGAAGTGAACACAAGGCGCGCGGTCTGTGCCTTGCGGATACCGATACCGAGGTGGTGAACCTCAAGACGCGGCTTCTGCTCGGCGATAAGCGGACACACCTCAAGCATGTGGGCCTGCAGTATCGAGCTTTGTGCCCCGTTGAAGTTAAGGGTATAGTCCTCAAGGAATGAGCAGCCACCCTTGAGCCCCTGGGTCATGTACCATACTGTGCGGTAGAGTGCCGCCGACTTCCAGTCGCCTTCAGCGCCGAAACCGTAGCCCTCTGCCATAAGTCGCTGCGAAGCAAGGCCCGGTATCTGGTCAAAGCCCACAAAATTCGGGTCGTTTATATCATCGGTACCGAGGTCGTCGAAGTTGGTGGTGAAACCCTTCGCACCCTTTGCCTGCAGACATGCGCGGATGGCAAGCTCCGCCTTGGCGGCATTGCGCACCGAGGTGTAGCCTGTGGTACCCGGCTCGGCAAGTTCCTTGTCGTAATCGTAGAGCGAGAAGTAGGTGTTCATAAGCTCTGTCACGTCATCCTCGTTGACCTTCTTGTAATATTCCATCAGCTCGCTTACGGGGCAGTAGTCAACATGATAGCCGAGCTGCATCTCGGCGGCTACCTTGTCGCCGTCGGTAACGGCTACGTTGTTCATCTGGTCGCCGAATCTCACGATGAGCATATCCTGTGCATCGGCCCATGCAGCGGCTACTCGCGACCACACCGCAATCTTCTGTTGGGTAGCGGCATCGCTCCAGTGACCTACAACCACCTTGCGGCGCACATTCATGCGGGCGCAGATATGACCGAACTCGCGGTCGCCGTGAGCCGACTGGTTGAGATTCATGAAATCCATGTCCATGGTATCCCAGGGTATCTCGGCGTTATACTGTGTGTGAAGGTGAAGAAGCGGCTTGCGGAGCTGCTGCAATCCGTGAATCCACATCTTTGCGGGCGAGAAGGTGTGCATCCATGTGATGACACCCACACATTTCGCGTCGTTTGTGGCGGCTTTCATCCCCGCCTCTACCTCTTTGGAGGAGTTTGCTGTGCCTTTGTACACGATTTTGATAGGCAGATTGCCCGAATTGTTAAGACCCTCCACCATTTCCTTTGAATGAGAGTCAACCACTTTAACTGCGTCACCGCCATAGAGAAGCTGGGCACCTGTCACCCACCACACTTCCAGATTGTCAAAAATATTATTCATAATTTTATTGTTTTGTATAAATTTTCAACTGTAGGGATGCACCATGGTGCATCCGCCGATTTCATTGTTAATTAACCACGTTTCTGGATGCACCCCGGTGCATCCCTGCTCTGATAATGAGGCTCTTATTTTGGCATTACTCGCCAAATAGTTACCTCACTTATAGATTAATAGGTCGTTAAAAGCTCACTACTTACCCCTTAACGGTCATCCCCGCAAGGGGATTCATCTTGTTAACCGCGGGTAATGCCGAAGGCATACCCGTGGCTAAAGAGCATCTCTCCTTGACTCAACCCCGGAGCGGGTTGCATAGTCACCTGTTAAGTTTGTTACATTGAGTGGAAGCATCGCCCGCTTCACGCATAACCCTATAACCTCATAACCCTATAACCCAACGCTGAATCCCCGATTCAGCGTTTCTTCTGCCCGTAATACGCATTCGGTCCGTGCTTGCGGTTGAAATGCTTCTCCACAAGCAGCGGGTTCATCGTCAGGTGCGGGTTGACGGTGTAGGCAATGCTCGCCATCTTTGCCACCTGCTCCATCACCACGGCATTGTGTACCGCGTCATGAGGATTCTTGCCCCACGCAAAAGGACCGTGGTTCTTTACAAGCACTCCGGGTGTATGCATCGGGTTGATGCCTTCGAAACGCTTTACAATCACGTTGCCCGTCTCCAGTTCGTAGTCGCCTTCAACCTCCTCGGCGGTCATGTCGCCGGTACATGGTATGGCGTTATGGAAATAGTCGGCATGGGTAGTGCCGATATTGGGGAGGTCGATGCCTGCCTGCGCCCATGCGGTAGCGTAGGTGGAGTGAGTGTGTACCACACCCCCTATCTCCGGGAATGCCTTGTAAAGCACAAGATGGGTCGGGGTGTCGGATGACGGACGAAGGTCGCCCTCGACAACATTGCCGTCAAGATCTACCACCACCATGTCCGATGCTTTCATCACGTCGTAGTCCACACCGCTCGGCTTGATGACCACAAGCCCGCTTTCACGGTCGATACCTGACACATTGCCCCAGGTAAATATCACAAGTCCGTGTTTCACAAGGTCAAGATTGGCGCGAAACACTTCTTCTTTCAATTTTTCAAGCATGATTGTTATATCTTAAATTTTAATGTATCATTATACGATTTCTTGTTAAACCGGTACATCGTGGCACCGCGCCGCGAACTGAGCTTGTCGATTTTGTCGGTCGCCTCCACGCAGTTGTTTTCGAGCAGGCGGCGCCGGAAATTACGCTTGTCTATCGGCTCGCCGAGTATCTTTTCGCAGAGTGCCTGCACCTGGGCGAGGGTAAATAGCTCCGGCAGGAGGTTAAACACCACCGGCTCACGCGTCAGCTTGCGCCGCAATGCCGACAGGGCGCGCTCTATCATCAGCGGATGGTCAAATTCCAGCGCCGGGAGTGCCCTCACGTTCACCCACTCCGCACCATATTCGCCTACACGGCGGTCGATCGCCTCGTCGCTCTTTATAAGAGCGTAATAAGCCACCGATATCACCCTGTCGCCCGGGTCTCGGTCAAGTGCGCCGAACGCACCCACCTGCTCCATGTAGGTATCGTCAAGACCGGTCAGCTCCGACAATACCCTGATTGCGGCGCTGTCCAGGCTCTCGGTAGCCTTCACGAAGCCTCCCATGAGCGACGGGACCCCGAGTTTCGGCTCAAAACGGCGCGGGGCAAGGAGCACACTCAGCTCCCCGTCGTGCAGACTGAAGATGATACAGTCCACACTGACGGGATAGCGGTCGTGGGCGGAATAATAACCCGCCGGAATTGTGCTGACGTTGTCTGTCATTATTGTCGGTTTACCAGAAATACCAATAGAACGCTGCAGTGATACAGAGGATAATCACGGTGTGGATTACATCCCACTTGTTCCAGCTGGCGCGTGTGGCGGCTTTCTGCTCCGGAGTGGAGGTGCCGAACACAAGTCCCCTGATTTTCTCGGGATCGGGTGCCTTGGTGAAGAGACTTACCACTACCACCACGAGCATACAGAACACGAGCATCCATCCGCAGAAGAAGAGCCAGTTGGAGTCATAGAACATCCACTTGAACCAGTTCTGGTCGCCCGGAAGCACTGCGGCGTTGCTGTAATATATCTTGGCACACAGACGGGTGATACCGATGCCGAGACCTGCGATAAGTCCCCACATACCGCCTTGCGCCGTGGCGCGCTTCCAGCATACACCCATAAGGAACGCTGCCGCGATACCCGGGGCGAGTACCGACTGCACATCCTGGAGATAGTTGTATAGCACATTGCCGATCGACCTCATCACCGGAATCCAGAGCACACCGAGCAATACGATTACCACCGTGGCTGCCTGACCGATTCTCACGAGCTTCTTCGGGTCGGTGTCGGGTTTATAACGCTGATAGAAGTCGATGGTGAAGAGAGCCGCCGAAGAGTTGAAGAGCGACGCAAGCGAGCTCATCAAGGCGGCGAGGATACCGCACACGATAAGACCTTTCACACCGGCGGGAAGCAGTTTTGCCACAAGGGTCGGGAAAGCCGCGTCGGGAGTGGAAAGCTTGAACACTTCGCCGTTGACCTCGATGCCGCGGGTGCTGAGCGCGAAGGCGATCATGCCCGGGATAAGGAACAGGAACACCGGAAGCAGTTTGAGGTATGCGCCGAAGATTGTACCGCGACGTGCCTCTTTCTCATCCTTACCCGACAATACGCGCTGCACGATGAACTGGTCGGTACACCAGTACCAGAAACCGATCACGGCGGAGCCTATGAGGGCGCCGAGCCAAGGATAGTTGGGGTCGCGGTTGTCGCGGATGAGGTTGGTCATCGTGTCGCCGTAATCATTGACCTCCACGGCGGAGCAGACGCGCATCATCTCGTCCCAGCCGCCGAGCTCCTTGAGGCCGAGCACGAGGATGATCAGCGAGCCGAGCAGCAGGATCGGTGTCTGGAGCACGGAGGTGTAGAGCACTGACTTCATACCGCCGAGGATGGTGTAGATGGCGGTGATGAGTACGAGGCCGATGGCGGCGATCCAGAAGAAGTCGATGCCCCAGAGCCTGTCGATGCCGAACACCTGCTGGAAGACGAGGCCTCCGGCGTAGACCGTCACGGCCACCTTGGTGAGCACGTAGCTGATCAGCGAGATGATGGAGAGGATGGAGCGGGAGGCGCCGTTGTAGCGGCGCTCGAGGAACTCAGGCATGGTGTAGACCATGGAGCGGGTGTAGAAGGGTACGAACACCCATCCGAGGAGCAGGATCATCCATCCCTGGATTTCCCAGTGGGCCATCGCCATGCCGCTGGAGGCTCCGGCGCCGGCGAGGCCGATGAGGTGTTCGGAGCCTATGTTCGATGCGAAGATCGAGGCGCCGATGGCGAGCCATGTGGCGTCCTTGCCGCCGAGGAAGTAGTCGGAGGCCGTGTTCTGTTTCTGGCGCGACACCCAGACGATGATGCCCACGAGCGCCGCGAAGAAGAGGATTATTACAATCCAGTCAAGTAGTGCCATGATGTTGGTTGAAGATGTTTATAGATTGGAAAAGACGGTTTGTCAAGTCGTGGACCGCGGTCACTTCTCGGTGGAGAAGCGGTAGATGCATCGGCTGGTGTATGTCTCGCCCGGGTTGAGCCATGCGGAGGGCCATTCTGGCTTGTTGGGGGAGTCGGGATAGTGCTGGGTCTCGAGGCATACTCCGGTGTTGCGTTCATACTTTATGCCCTTCTTGCCGGTCGTCGAGCCGTCGAGGAAATTGCCGGCGTAGAACTGGATTCCGGGCTCCGTGGTGTAGACGCTGAGGGTGATGCCGGAGGCGGGGGAGGTGAGTCGGGCGGCCTCCTTGGTGATGTCGCCCTTGGTGTTGAGCACCCAGTTGTGGTCGTAGCCCTTGCCGAAGACTATCTGCTGGTAGTCGATGGAGTCGGTGTATCCGGTGGCGATGGGGAGGGGTGAGGTGAAGTCCATCGGAGTGCCCTTTACGGCGAGGATCTCGCCCGTGGTCATGAATGTGGAGTCGACCGGCGTGAAGCTGTCGGCATTGATGTAGATGATGTTGTCGAGGATTGTCTGGTTGGGGTCGCCGCTGAGGTTGAAATATGAGTGGTTGGTCATGTTGACCGGTGTCTTCTTGTCGGAAGTGGCCGAATAGGAGATGTCGATTGCGTTGTCGGCGGTGAGGCGGTAGGTCACCTCGGCGTTGACGGTTCCGGGGAAATTGTTGTCGCCGTCGGGGGAGGTGATGGCGAGCACGAGCGTTGAGTCGTTGCTCTGCTTCACGTCGTAGACCTTATACTGCCAGCCAGTGGGGCCGCCGTGGAGGGGGTGTCCGAAATTGTTGACAGGGAGCTGGATGGTGTCGCCGTCTACGACTATGCGTCCGTTGGCGATGCGGTTGGCGTAGCGGCCGATGGCGGCTCCGAAATCGCTCTGGTTGTTGTCGGGGAGATAGGCGCCGATGCTGTCGAAGCCGAGCACCACGTCGCGGAGCTCGCCGTTGCGGTCGGGCACCATCACCGAGACGATGCGCCCACCGAAATTGGTGATGCATACCTCCATGCCGGAGGCGTTCTTAAGGGTGTAGAGGCCCACCTGCTTGCCGTCGATCTGCGCGGCGAACTTCTCCGGGTCGAGGCCGGAGGCTGTGGTCTGTGTCTCCTTCTTGGTTGAGCAGCCGGCCGTGATGAGAAGCGAGAGGCCGAGTGCGGTAAGGGTTTTCATGTATGCCATTGTTGTAGAAATTAGACGTCAAGGTTGAATAAAGCGGAATTGAGTGTAAAAACTACACTTATCACGGTGCAAAGTAAAGTCATTCTCGCGAGATATGCAAATAATAGAGGTATGTTACACAACATACCTCTTCAACATATTGATTTCAGGCGGAAAATGCGTTCACTCCGGAGTGCTGTGGAGCGACTGGATATACCGGTGGAGCTCCCGGTAGAAGGTATGGGCACCGAGCGTCGTGGCGTCGCCGATGATGATGAGCTTCATGCGGGCGCGCGTGATGGCCACGTTCATGCGGCGCAGGTCGCCGAGGAAGCCGATCCTCGACTGCTCGTTGCTCCTCACCATCGAGATCATCACCACGTCGCGCTCCTGACCCTGGAAGCCGTCGACGGTGTTGATGGTGACCAGATGGCGCAGAGGCCGGAAGAAGGGGGTGCGCGAGAAGAGGCGCCGCAGCAGGCGCACCTGCGCCCGGTAGGGGGAGATCAGCCCCACGTCGATGCGTTCCTCGAGAAAGCGCTCCAGGCCGATGCGCTCCACATACCTCTTGAGCGCCAGCAGTGAGAAGAGGGCCTCGTCGGGATTCTCGCGCCCGAAGGAGCCGTCGGTCACGGTCTCGCGGAATGAGCGCGCTTCCTCGACGGCTTCCTCCGGCGTCTGCGCCGTCAGGATCTGACCGGCCGTCGCCTCCGAGGTGTCGATCCATTCTATCGCCGTGTCGAGGTCGAGGATGCCGCGGTGGGCCACTTCCGGCGAGGCCTTCATGGCGCCGCCGTAAAACCACCGGCTGGGAAAGCTCATGATGTCGCTGTGCATGCGGTATTGCGTCGTGAGCAGGCTCACGGCCTCCGGATGGAGCTCCACGATGCGCTCCATGAGCGAGACGGCGAGCCCCTGGCGCTGGGCCTCGAAACACTTCACAGTGGGTGGCAACTGGCAGTGGTCGCCGGCGAGGATGATGCGCCCGGCCCTGCGCAGCGGGATCAGTGTGGCCGCCTGCATCGCCTGCGCCGCCTCGTCGATGAAGAGTGTGGAGAACTTCATGCCGTCGAGCAACCGGGATGCGCTGCCGGCCAGCGTGCAGGCGATGACGTGGGCGCCGCCGAGGATGTCGTTGTTGATGCGTATCTCGAGCTCCGTGGCGCGGCTCTTGAGGCGCTCCATCTTCTGATGCCACCCGGCGTCGGAGCGGCGGTGGCTCCGCAGCTCGCGCATGGCGCGGCGCAGGCTCCAGAGGTCGGGATAGGCGGGATGGTCGGCATAGCGGCGCTCGTAGGTGAAGGAGAGCATCTTGTCGTTGACGCGTGTGGGATTGCCGAGGCGCACCACATTGAGCCCCCGGTCGACGAGCTTCTCGGATATCCAGTCGACGGCCATATTGCTCTGGGCGCAGACGAGCACCTGGCTTTCGCGGCGCAGCGTCTCGTAGATGGCCTCCACGAGTGTCGTGGTCTTGCCGGTGCCCGGAGGACCGTGGACCACCGCGACGTCCTTGGCGCGGAGCACCTTGTTGACTGCCTCCTGCTGGGAGGCGTTGAGGTAGGGAAATCCCATCGGGGCCATGGTGAGCTCGCCGGCCTTGCGGCGGGAATAGAGGAGGTCGCGGAGCTCGCCGAGGCGTCCCTTGGCGGAGGCCACGCGGTCGATGGCCTCGAACATGGCGCGGTAGGTGGTCTCGTCGAAAGAGAGGGCGACGCCTAAGCTGGCGGCGCTCTCGAGGCGCGATGGGTCGGCGTCGTCGGGGAGGGCTACGGCCATGAGGTCGCCGTCGACGAAGCTGACGGTGCCGCTCATGAGGAGCTCGGGCTTGCCGGAGAGGGGCGTCTCGGTGAAGAACGCCACGGGACGCCCCGGCTCGAACTCATGGTCGGGGTCGGACTCGGAGGGGGTGCGCGTCACCTCCACCACCCGCCGGTTGAGCGAGTTGTAGTATGTCTTGCCGAGGCGCAGCGGATGCCATGCGAGGCCGCGGTGGAGCAGCCGCTCCACGCCGGTGGCCTGGGTATAGTCTTGAAATGCCTTTTTCTCCTCCTCGTATTCGAGGCGCAGCAGCCGCCGCTGCTCCATAAGGGCCGTCTCAACGGAATTCATGCCGCAAAATTACTAAAAATCCGGATAAGTCAGTCATCGGGACAGGTGCCGCTGTAGGATATGAGGGCCATATAGTCGTCGTAGGGGAGGGTGCGGCCGCCCATGCTGCGCAGGTGGGGCGTCTCGAACTGACAGTCGATCAGCATGCCGCCATACGACTCGAACATGCGGGTGAATGTTATGAGGGCCAGCTTGCTGGCGTCGGGCTCCAGAGAAAACATGCTTTCGCCGAAGAACCCCCTGCCGAGCCACACTCCGTAGAGACCGCCCACGAGGCGCCCGTCGAGCCAGACCTCCTCGCTGACCGCATATCCCATACGGTGGAGCCGCCTGTAGGCCTCCGTCATCTCGGGGCCCAGCCATGCCCCCTCCTGGTCGGCGCGCAGGGCGCCGCAGGCCTCGATCACGCCGTCGAAATCCTTGTTGAAGGTCACCTCGTAGCGACCTTTCCTGATCAGCTGGCGCATCGAGTGGGAGACATGGATGTCGCGGGGGAATATCACGAAGCGCTCCATCGGACAATACCACTCCGGCTCCTCGCAGTCGCGGAAGGAATACCACGGGAATATGCCGTTGCTGTATGCTAAGAGCAGCCTCTCGGGGCTGAGGTCGCCGCCGATGGCGAGAAGGCCGTCGGGGTCGCCGAGGTGCGGGTCGGGGAAGATGATCCGCTCGTCGAGCTGGAAGATCATCGCAGCCTCAGCCCTCCCTCGGCCAGGTCGATCTCGGCGTCGCCGCCCTCCTTCAGGCGCCCGAAGAGGATCTCGCGCATTAGCATCGGCTTGAGGCGTGAGTTGATCACGCGCTTCAGCTCCCTGGCGCCGTATTCGGCCGAGAACCCCTCGTCGAGCAGGCGGCCGCGCGCCGCGTCGGAGAGCGTGAGGCTCACCTTGCGCGCCTTAAGGCGCTCGCCGAGACGGGCCAGTTCCCTGTCGAGGATGCGTGAGGCCATCCCGCGCGTCATGTCGTTGAAGACCACCGTGGCCGTCAGTCGGTTGATGAATTCCGGGGAGAACGTCTTCTTCACCTGGCGCATCATCGCCTCGCCCGATGGGGTGGTGTTGCCGAATCCCACTTTGGCCTGCGATGCGTAGCGGGCGCCGGCGTTGGAGGTCATGATCAGCACCACATTGCGGAAGTCGGCGCGTGTCCCCTTGTTGTCGGTGAGCGTGGCGTAGTCCATCACCTGCAGCAGGATGTTGTAGATGTCGGGGTGGGCCTTCTCTATCTCGTCGAGCAGCAGCACGCACTCCGGCTGCTTGCGGATGGCGTCGGTGAGCAGGCCGCCGTCCTCGTATCCCACGTATCCCGCCGGGGAGCCGATGAGCTTGGCCACCGCGTGGCGCTCCGTGAACTCGCTCATGTCAAACCTCACGAGCGGCACTGCGAGCTCGCGGGCGAGCACCCGCGCTATCTCCGTCTTGCCCACGCCTGTAGGCCCCACGAAGAGCATCGAGGCGAGCG
>USHH01000030.1 GCA_900554345.1 uncultured Bacteroidales bacterium
AGATGCTCGACCCCCCGGTGTGTGGCGGCGCCCCGCCGCCAGCCTGCGAGCCCATAGCATTTATCGTAGGGAGCTCATGGCTGAATTATCCATTCTCCACAATTGTCGGCACCCTTTCGGGTCAGAATTCCCATGGCCTTCAGCGAAGCTATGTCTCGCCTTATCATCATTAAATATTTGATGTAAATATCGAACATGCGCCGGAACATTCAGATTTTAGATTCAGACCAACAATCATATGTACGGTTCAGCTCTTCCATTCCAAACCTGAGCCTTTGGTCCGAATTTTTCAGCTTGATATTATAAATATCTTCTGCTAGATCAAAAAAACCTTGGCTCTGGATGTTTTTTCCTTTGAGCTTTGCCACGCTCGACAGCATTGGGCGACCCTCCTGCACTTCATTCCAGGAGATTTCACCAAGCAGACGTCCGAGGATACCCCTCTCGTATGGCACACTCATATCAAGCTTTACCTTAGCTTCATTGAGCAAATCAGTGTAGGCAACCATGCTTTTTTTGCGTGCATATGTTATCAGCACCTCACGAATTCGGATATGTTCGGGAGTCATTGGACAAAGTTGTAGATCTTTCTTGGCTTCCATTATTTCAGTTTATGGCCATTTGAATTATATATTCCAATACTTGACGCGGAAGTTGGATAAAGAGGCGAATATCTTGTGAAGATCCATATTCATGTATGGAGAATCCGGTTGCGCCGTCCCCTCGAATACTTTTCTTCCGGCAAGCTCACCGGAAGGCTCGACATGGAAATTATCTATGCGGATCACCTCGATGACCTTTCCTTTATAGCACCCCATGATATGTGTGGCAGCACGAGCCTTTTCATCTGCGACCGGCCAATATTTTCTGGTACAGTCATAGAGACTTTCACGAAACAGCGGATTGCTGCGGTCATTGTTCAACATAGCCTCGTAAGAGTCCTTTATGTTGACGAAAATTATTCTATCAGATGTATTCATATTCAGAGGTGGCGTTTCACTTAGAATGTCAGAGGCAGGTTCATTCAGGACGGTAAACCTCAAACCTCGGTACAAATTTAACGATTTTCTCTCACAGTCTCACCATTGGGAAGATAATCATCAGGTTTACTCTTGACTATTCTTGATTGATTATGGGTCGGGGGGATTGACCGGAAGCCATCGCAGTTCAGATAATCGCTGCATCCCCAGAATTCACGGTCCTGCTGAGGTGCAGATAGCTGTTGGAGTATTGCGATGGGCTCATGCGATGTTTGCCATGATTTCTTCACAACTAAAAAATGCACTGGAATTAAGCGAGTTATATTATCGTATGGATAGAGCTGATAATAAAAGTCAGGCATCCATGCCACCAGCCGAATTATGGTTCGGAATCCGTTTCCGAGAGAAGTCTAAGGATTGACTGACGCAGTGTGGCTAAGCCTCTGTCTGTCGCGTATTGTCTCTCTCATATATCAGGATCTTTTCACTATTGGCTGTCTGCTCTGCCTCTGGGATGAGATAACCGTTCTCCACAAGGTCGATCTTCCGCCCGAACAGTTTCTCAAGATTGGATATGATACCTCCGAGGGTCAGCATCGTCAATCTGTAGGTGCGGTCATAATCGACGAGAAAGTCAACATCGCTTCGCGAGTTCTCCTCTCCATTGGCACAAGAACCGAAGATCCACGCTTTCCTTACTACAGGCTGAGTGGACAGGTATGCCGTGACGCGAGGCATGATCTTCTGGATATTATTGCTGAACATTGAAGCTGGTGTTTATTCGGTTGCTCCACAAAGGTAATGCTTTTTCAACAAATAAGCAAAAATGAAGAAAAGCGCCTTCACCATTGCGAGCCTGCACTCATGACAGACTATTCAGGAATCTCAATGCCCTGAGATATCTGTTGACGCGATTCATGGCTGCATAGTCTAATTCGTCAAGGCGCTTCACGTTGAGATTGTCTTCCAGATCCCGAATCTTGACATACCTGCCTATAGGATTCAATGCACAACGCTGAATGAAAGCCTCATAATCTTCATCCAGCCTACGAGTCATAGACAATACCGCCACCACAACTTCATCTGAATATCCGAGTCGCTTTAGATCAGCTGAAGACATGGCGGTATCTTCTAAAACGTCATGTAGGAAGGCAACTGTCTTCTGGAGCGATGTCTCACAGTTAAGAGCCACACGCATAGGGTGCAGGAAATATGGTTGCCCGGCTTTGTCGACCTGTCCTTCATGCAGGTCCATCATCAGATGTGCCGCATGTTCCAGCATCTCTATTTCGGATTTTGCAGGATAAGTCTTGAGCTTTTTAAGGCTGTATTCCAACAGGATTTCATATTCATCCTCAGTTATCGGGGATGCCTTCTCCGCGATCGCAGACAAATCGAATTCTCCTTTCCAATCCATGATGACATTACCTTCGCCAACCGACATGTGGATATAATCTCCCCAGGAATGATCATCAAACGGGAGGGCCGGTACATATCCACGATAGCAGCATATCGGCCTCTTATCCTCATCAAGAAAGGTGTAGACACCTGCATCGCAAACTTTCGCATTAAGCATGTATGGCCAAAACAGGCAATCAAGCAGAGTATGCTTCCGAAGATCTATTATGCCATGCCAATGCCCGTTGCTGACCATGGGGATGGCATCAAGCTCTTCATCCTCGATGTCCATCGGTGCATAATCACATAGCTCTTCATCCCATGGAAAGATGATGTCGAGATAGCGAGCTTCCGCTATATTGATCTTGATTTCGTTCATAATCACTGTAATTGATGCAGAATTAACGCAATGTGAATCTGATATATTGCGCTAATCGTTAACAGATATGAATCAAGCGACTCAAATTGCCAGGAGCTGGACGCCAAGGGCAACGGAGATTTTCGCGATGGTGAGTAGCGTGAGGCTATGAGTGCCGACAAGGCAAGCAAGAGGGCTGCTGCTTTACCGACATATCAGACTGACTGCGAGGAGAACACATGCCAACTGAACTTTCAGAAGTTCACTGGGTGAACGTTCAAACATTCAATCGTATTGGGTTGAACTTCTCCTTCTGAATTAAGGTAGATTTATCATTGCCGGTATGGCCTCGCTTCGCGAAGGCGGCGGGGACGCCGCCACTCCCAATGGCTCCGCACTCTTCACTCTTAACTCTTGACTCTTCACTCTTGACTCTTCACTCTTGACCCTTCACTCTTGGCGGCTTGCCGCCCAGCCGTCCCTGCCGCCAGCCTGCGAACCCATGACATTGATCTCAGGCAGCTCATGGGCGAATTATCCATCTACCAGTTTTGTCAGACCCCTCACGAGCCAATATCCCGTATTCTCTCAATGATTTAGTTGCTCGTTCAGCTGTTTTAGCCGTAATGGATAGAGTCTGTGCCATTTCTGAATGGGTAATCTCTGGATTTGTCTGAATCAATTCGTAGATCATCCTTTGTGTTACAGTCAGTTTTACACCGACATTTACACCGACATTCTCGTCATTTACACCGACATTCTCGTCATTTACACCGACATCTTTATTATTTACACCGACATTTATACCGACATTTACACTATCACTTCCCTGATACTGCATAACCCTGCGGTTGAGATTGGCGATATGGTGACGGAGCATCACATCCTGCGCGATAGAGGAATCGTCATACTCGCGGCTGTCGACCAGCGACTGGATATATTCTCCCTTGTCTTCCTTTCTGACAATGGAAGGCACTAACCCCAACTGCCGTTGAATCATATTCATCACCAGCCGTGTAGTCCGGCCATTGCCATCAACCCATGGATGAATAGTCACCAGCCGGAAGTGGGCCTCAAAGCTGAGACGGTAGCAAGCCGCAACATCTGTTCTGTCAGTTTTGGCTACTTCTTCATTGAGCCATCTGCAGAAATCATCCACCGCACGTATCACCTTATTATATGCAAGATAACTCCTGCCGCCGATACCGGCGCTGACATTACATAGACGGAACTCACCCTTCGATGAATCAAAACGTCCGGCCATCATAGAGTATTCACTTCCCGTCCGGCGCATAACCAGTGCTGACAGTTGTTGCAATAACCGAGGCGTATAAGTCGGATTCTCTGTGGCTATCCTGAAAGCATGAAGATAAGCGTCTTTCAAATCGACATTCATCATCTGCTCGGTCAGAGAGCGACCTTTGGCGGAAATACCCTCATCGAAAAGAAGCTGATTCTCTATTTCGGTGACAGTAGAACCCTCAATCGCCGTGGAATGGGTCACAATTGAATAGAGATAGAACTTCTGATATTCCACCTGTTCCTCCACTCCCGAAGCCAGATAAGCCTTCAGCGCCTCCGCAATCCTTATGTCAAGATTCTTATCCATCATAATTAAATGTGGCACCAGTCATTAAAGATATTGTGAATATCCCTCCTTCCTGACCCTTCACTCTTGACTCTTCACTCTTGCGCAGCACGCGCCAGGAAGTCGGCGTAGGCGAGGCGGATGCCCTCATCCAGCTCGGTGGTGTAGGTCCAGCCGAGGGCCGTGGCTTTGCTCACGTCGAGGAGCTTGCGCGGCGTGCCGTTGGGCTTGGTGGCGTCCCAGACGATGCTGCCGGTGTAGCCCACGGTCTCGGCCACCAAGGCGGCGAGCTCGGCGATGGTGATCTCCTTGCCGGTGCCGGCGTTGACGGTCTCGTTGCCGCTGTAGTTGTTCATCAGGAAGACGCACAGGTTGGCGAGGTCGTCGACATACAGGAACTCGCGCAGCGGCGAGCCGTCGCCCCAGCACACCACCTCCGGGTCGCCGGCCACCTTCGCCTCGTGGAAGCGGCGGATCAGCGCCGGCATCACGTGAGAGCGCGTGGGATGGTAGTTGTCGTTGAGGCCGTAGAGGTTGGTGGGCATCACGGAGATGAAGTCGGTGCCGTACTGGCGGTTGAGATACTCGCAGTATTTCAGGCCGGAAATCTTGGCGAGGGCGTATGCCTCGTTGGTCTGCTCCAGGGCCGAGGAGAGCAGGCAGCTCTCCCTCATGGGCTGCGGCGCCAGACGCGGATAGATGCAGGAGGAGCCGAGGAACTGGAGCTTCCGGCACCCGTTGAGCCACGCGGCGTGGACCACGTTCATCTCCAGCATCATGTTCTCATACATGAAGTCGGCGGGGGCGTCGGAGTTGGCCTTTATGCCGCCGACCCTGGCGGCGGCGAGGAAGACGTATTCCGGCTTCTCGGCCTCGAAGAAGGCGTTGACCGCCACCTGGTCGGTGAGGTCGAGCTCCTTGTGGGTGCGGGTTATGATGTCGGTGTATCCCTGGCGCTCGAGTTCGCGCACGATGGCCGAGCCCACCATGCCCCGGTGGCCGGCCACATATATCTTGCTGTCTTTTTCCATTGACTGATCAGGTGGTTTAGAAAATGAAGGGAGAGTCGAAATCGCGGAGCAACGGATGGCGGCGGTCCTTGTCGCTGAGTATGGCGTCGGCGATGTCGATGCGCCAGTCGATGCCGAGGGTGTCGTCGCATAGCTGTATGCCGCCGTCGGCGTCGGGAGCGTAGTAGTTGTCGCATTTATACTGGAATACGGCAGTCTCGCTCAGTACGGCGAATCCATGGGCGAATCCGCGCGGCACGAAGAACTGCAGATGATTGTCCTCCGACAGCTCAACGGCCACATGACGGCCATATGTGGGCGACCCCTTGCGGATGTCGACGGCCACGTCGAGCACGGCGCCGCGCACGCATCTCACGAGCTTGGCCTGTGTGTGGGGAGGCCGCTGGAAATGCAGGCCGCGCATCACGCCGCGTGTCGACATCGACTCGTTGTCCTGCACGAAATCGACCGGCGCCACTTCGGCATCGAATACACGTTTTGAATAACTCTCGAAGAAGTATCCCCTCGCGTCGTTGAAGACCCGCGGCTCAAGCACCACCACTCCGGGGATTGATGTCTCTATTACTTTCATACGGTTATAAATGATATTAGAAGAGGTCGTAGTCGATGGAGAGCACCTGGAACTCCGTGCGGCGGTTGATCTGGTCGGCGGCCTCCTGGTCTTCCTCGCTCAACGTCGTGACAAACGCCTCGTCGAGCACGGTGCCCTCCGGAAACTGCGGATACTCCTTGTTGATGCGCTTGGTGACGACCTTCGGCTTCGACTCGCCGTAGCCCTGCGGCTTCAGGCGGTCGGCGGCTATGCCCGCGGCTATCAGATAGTCGATCACGCTCTTGGCGCGCCGCTCTGAGAGGGCGATGTTGTAGGCGTCGGAGCCCCAGCGGTCGGTGTGCGCCCCCATCTCGATGGTGACGTTGGGATTGTCGCGGAGCATCTGGGCCATCTCGTCAAGGGCGGTCTTCGACTCGGGGCGCAGGGTGGCCTTGTCGAAGTCGTAGAAGATGTTCTCCACCACCTGCGGCTTGTTGATGGCCGCCAGGATGAAGTCGACGCCATACTCGGTGTCTTCCTCCTCCATGTCGCTCTCAAACTCCTGCTTCACGTTGAGATACCCCTTGGCGCCGGCGAGCATCACATACTTCACGCCGCGCGAGAGATTGAAGCGGAACGAGCCGTCGTCCCTTGCCACCTCCTTCTGGTTGGAGCCGTCGTCGCCCACGATGCGGATGATGGCGTTGGGCACCGGCTCATCGTCCTTGTCGAGCACCATGCCGCTGATCGTCACCTTGATTTCCGGGAGCACGAAGCTGAAGATATGGTCGTAGCCGCGCGCGTCGCCTCGGTTGGAGCTGAAGAATCCGTCTTCGGCGGCGCCGAAGGTTATGCCGAAGTCATCGGCCGGGCTGTTGATCGGGAGCCCCATGTTCTCGATGCTCCAGCGGTCGCCGGTGGAGTTGAGGCGCGCCTTGAAGATGTCGAGGCCGCCGAAGCCCGGATGTCCGTCGGACGAGAAATAGAGCAGCGAGTCGGTGCGCAGGTAGGGAAACATCTCGTCGCCGGGGGTGTTGATCTGCGGACCGAGGTTCTCGAGCGAGCCGCGGCGCTCGTCGAGGCGAATGCGCCAGATATCCTTGCCGCCGTAGCCGCCCGGCATGTCGGAGGTGAAATAGAGGAACTTGCCGTCGGGCGAGACGGCGGGATGGCCGAATGCCGAGATGGTGTCGGCCGTGATCTCGAACTTCTGCGGAGCGCTCCAGGAGGCGTCGGAGCGTCGCGAGGTGCATATCTCCACGCTGGTGTTGCTCGTCTCGGAGCGCACGGCACGCGTCAGATACATCGTCTGTCCGTCGGGCGAGAAGCTGATGATCCCCTCGTCGGCGTCGGTGTTGAGCTCGCCGCCGGCCGGCTCGGGGCGCTGCCACTCCCCTTTCTCGTTCTTGCGGCTGAAATAGATGTCGCCCTTCTTCATGCCGGTGATCTCCGACTTAAGGGTACCGGTGGCCTTCTCGTTGGTGGAGGTGAAATATATCTGGTCGAGCTCCTTGCCGAGATACATCGGCGAGAAGTCGGCGCGGCGCGAATTGAAGATCTTGGCGTTTTTCACCTCATAGCGCGACTTCGGCTTCTCCTTGGCGGCGATGGCATGCCGGCAACCCTTCATCCCCTCCTTTGCCAGGAGGTTGTCGGGCTGCCACTCGAGAAACGTGGAGTAGGCGTCGAGCGCCGGGGCGTATTTCCCTTCCTGCTGGAGCGAGCGGCCCAGCAGCAGCCACGCCACCGAGTCGGGATACTCATAGCGGATTGCGTTCTGATAGGCGGCGCTGGCGCGTGCCGCCTGGCTGAGACGGTCGTAGCAGTTGCCCATCTTGAAGGCGATCTCGCCGCGCAGCGGGCGCTCCTCGCGCTTCGTCAGCTTGTTGTAGACCTTGCGGTAGGTCTTCGCGGCGTCGAAATACTCGCCGCGCTCCATCTGCGCGTCGGCGTCGCTGAGCTTCGCGCCGCGACAGCCGCCGAGCGCCACGGCGAGCACGCATGCAAGCAATATGTGGAAAAAGGCCGGTGTCTTCATATCATTAGGATAACGTAAGACACCGGCCTATTATTTTAGGGCCGTGGAGAGGCGGCGGAGCGTCACTTGATCAGGAAGTGGTCGCCTGTCTCCTTCACGATGTTGTCGTAGTATTTCTGGTCGTAGCCGGGGAACTCCGGATATACCGGCAGGCCGTATTCGCTCTTGATGAACTTCCCGTCGGCGTCGGTCTTCTTCATGTTGCCGTCCATGAACTTCACGAAGAGATACTGGCCGAGGTCGCGGTAGGCGTCGGTGGCCTCCTTTGCGATGGCCGCGCCCTCGGCGTTGACGGCGGCGGTTATGGCCTTGACGTCGCCGGCGGCGGCCAGCTCGGCGAGCTTCTTCTCCTGAGCGGGACGTGTGGCCTCGTACTTGTCTTCAAGTCCCTTCTGCACCTTGCGGATGTCGGGAATCATGAGGTCGTAGCGGTTGTAGGCCTGGTTGGCCACCCAGTTGTTCATCCAGAAATTGGAGTCGAAGGAGAAGGTGTTGATGTCGCCGTGGTCAAGCTGGGCGGGCACCTCCGTCATGCTGCAGTAGAAAGGCATGTAGACAGTGGTGTTGGTGTCGTCGGTGCCAAACCAGAGGACACCGCCCACCGGGTCGGGGAGATAGTCGCGGCTCTGGCTCACGAAGCTCCAGCCTGTCTGCTGGGTGGCTATCGCGCGCTCCATAGTGTAGGTCTTGCCGTCTACCTTGTAGTCCATCGGACGCCAGCGGTAGGGCACGTGGTTGGGCCCGGCGCCCACATCGGAGGTCATCTCGTAGGGAGTGCCCTCGAAATGGTCGCGCATGGCCTCCTGCATCTCGCGTAGGCTCACCTTGCGCGCCGGGATGATATAGAGGGGCATCGGCTCGTCGCTCTCGAAATTGACCCATGCGAAATATTTCTCGGCCTCAGGCTGGAAGCGTCGGAAGTAGCTCCATACGCGCGCGTCGCATCCGCGGCGCTCTCCCTGGTCGTGGTGGCAGTAGGCGTCGGCGAAGGAGAAGTCCTCGTCCTTGCCGTTGAAGTATCCGCGCTTGCGTGCGAAAGAGATGACGTCGGGCGAGTGCATCACGTTCTTCTTGTCCTTGAAGTCGACCTTGCGTATGCGTGGCTCGTTGGCATGACCGGAGATGGCGTCGTCGGGAATCCTTACGGCCACCCACACGGCGCCCTTCTCGGCGCCCTTGCCGATCATCTCGAGCACCCATACCTCATTCTTGTCGGCCACGGAGAACGACTCGCCGCTGCTGGCGTAGCCGTATTTCTCCACGAGGTCGGTCATCACCTTGATGGCGTCGCGGGCGTTGGTGGCGCGCTCGAGCGCGATCTGGATGAGCGAGCCGTAGTCGATCACGGAATTGCCGGTGGTGTCGACGAGCTCCTCGTGCCCCCCCCATGTCGACTCGCCGATGGCGAGCTGGTGCTCGTTCATGTTGCCCACCACGTTGTAGGTGTGGGCCACCTGGGGAATCTCGCCGAGGGGCTTGCCGGTGTCCCACTCCACCACCTTGCGCATCTCGCCGGCTTTGTGGTCGGCGGCGGGGGTGTGGGTCAGCATGCCGTAGAGGTTATGGCTGTCGGCGGCGTAGGTCATCAGCACCGAGCCGTCGGTAGTGGCCTTCTTGCCGGCGATGAGGTTGGTGCAGGCGTCGGCCGGCTGGGCTGTCATCGCCAGCGCGAGGGCGGCGATGGGATAAATCAATTGTTTCATTAGCGGTTGATGTCTGGTTTTGTTGATGTGTAGTCCATGGCAGGCTCCGGAGGTCGACCCGGGAGCCCATTTCAAGGCGAAATTAGCATAATTTTCCGGATAATCCAAAAGTTAGGCCTACATGTCGGCATTATTTATTAATTTCGCGGATAATTTCTGAACGAGGATAGGGAAAACGGCGGGGTTTTGTGTTGTAATAGCATCAGGCGTCTCCACGCGGGAGATGCCCGGCATGTGACGACAATATAAAAACAGACAACGATATGACAGAAAACAACATCCAAGAGAGCATTCCGGAGCAGACGGCTGCGCCGGCTACGGAGCCTGCCGCCACCCTGGGAGAGACCCCGGAGGCTGAGACAGCGGCAACCGAGATGACGGATATGGCCGCGCCGGCAGCGGAGACGCCCGGCACCACCATCGCCGCAGTGGCGCCTGGCGAGCGCCAGATACGCAGCTTCGGGGAGCTCGGCGTGGAGCCGTCGCTTCTCAAGGCCGTGAAGGAGCTGGGCTTCGAGCAGCCGATGCCGATCCAGGAGATGGTGATTCCCCATCTGCTCACCCGCGACGGCGACGTGGTGGGCCTGGCCCAGACGGGCACGGGCAAGACAGCGGCCTTCGGGCTTCCGGTGCTACAGCGCATCGACGCGGGGCGCGACGTGCCGCAGGCGCTCATCATCGCGCCCACGCGTGAGCTCTGCCTCCAGATTGCCGGCGACCTCGCAGACTTCGCAAAATATATCGACAACCTGAGGATTCTCCCCGTCTACGGCGGCTCGAGCATCGACAGCCAGATCCGCTCCCTCCGCAAGGGCGTGCAGGTGATCGTAGCCACCCCCGGACGCCTCATCGACCTCATAAAACGCGGCGAGGTGAAGCTCGACGACGTGCATACGGTGATCCTCGACGAGGCCGACGAGATGCTCAACATGGGCTTCCTCGACGACATCAACGAGATCCTCTCCCACGTGCCCGAGGAGCGCAAGATGCTGATGTTCTCCGCCACGATGCCGAAGGAGATCGCCGGGATAGCGCGCCGCTTCATGCACAATCCGGTGGAATTCGTGGCCGGAAACAAGAACGAGGGGGCCAAGAACGTGAAGCACATCTACTACATGGTGAAGGCCCACGACAAATACCTCGCCCTCAAGCGCGTGGCCGACAACAATCCCGACATCTACGGCATCATCTTCTGCCGCACCCGAAAGGAGACGCAGGAGATCGCCGACAAGCTGATAGCCGACGGCTATAACGCCGACTGCCTCCACGGCGACCTCTCGCAGGCCCAGCGCGACCTCGCCATGAAGAAATTCCGCGACCATGTCACCCAGCTGCTCGTGGCCACCGACGTTGCTGCCCGGGGCCTCGACGTAGACGACCTCACCCACGTGATCAACTACGGGCTGCCCGACGACGTGGCCGTCTACACCCACCGCTCGGGGCGTACCGGACGCGCCGGAAAGACCGGCGTCTCCATCGCCATCATCCACTCGCGCGAGAAGGGGCGCCTCAGGCAGATAGAGAAGAAGATCGGCAAGACCTTCGAATACCGCAAGGTGCCCACTCCCGGCCATATCATCGAGAAGCAGCTCTACCATCTGGCCGACAGGCTGGAGCGCGTGGAGGTCAACGAGGAGGAGATCAACAAATACCTTCCCGGAGTGCGCAAGAAGCTGGAATGGCTCTCGGAGCAGGACCTGCTGAAGCGTGTGCTCTCGCTTGAGTTCAACCGCCTGCTGCAATACTACCACGACATGCCCGACATCGACCTCGACGCCGACTCCGGCTCCGACCGCCGCGACCGCGACGCCCGTGAGAAAGGAGAGCGCGGAGCACGCGACGGCGAACGCCGCGACAAGGACCGCCGCGACGCCGCCGAGGGAATGCAGCGCCTGGTGGTAAACGCCGGCAAGGCCCAGGGATTCTTCCCCCGCAACCTCATGGAGCTCATCAACCGTTCCGTGGTGGGCTCGAAGCCCGATATCGGCCGCATCGACCTGATGCCCGACTACACCCTCTTCGACGTGCGCCGCAAGGACGCCCAGCGCGTGATCGACGCCCTGCGCAACGCCGACTTCTTCGGCATCACGCTCCATCCGGAGATCGCCTCCGACCGCGACTACGCCCGCGAGGCCCGCGACCGCCGCGAGAAGCAGCGCCTCAAGGAGGAGAAGAAGCTCCTGAAGAAGGAGAAGAAAGACAAGAAGGAAAAGAAGAAGGAGAAAAAGGAGAAGAAGGCCGGGAAGGGGAAACGCCCCGAATACGACGGCAACTACGACTACTTCATAAAAGGAAAAGGAAAGAAGAGATGACACCATTCCTCCACACAGCGGCCCGCCTGGCCGTGGCGACAGTCACGGCCATGTGGGCGCTTCTCGCCTCTGCGGCGCCGCAGACGCCCGACACCATCTCCGCGCGCCGCGCCTTCGAGCAGTTTCCGCTCGACAACCTCGACCTGCTGCAGCGCTCCACGCGCCACGACATGCTGGCATACTACGACGCCGACAGCATCTACCGCGCCACCAACGCCATGCAGGGGATATCGTGGCTCGACACCGTGACGCCCGACTACATCAAGGTCGTGATCACGCCGGTGAGCACCCTGCAGCTCAAGGTGCTCCCCGACCGCAAGGGGGGCAACATCGTGATGAGCGTCTACACCGTGGGCGACTCAGCCGCCGCCCCCGACAGCGACGTGCGCTTCTGGTCGGCGCAGCTGCAGGAGCTCGACCGCTCGAAGCTGCTGCCGGAGCCCAGGCTGAAGGATTTCTTCGACATCCCCAAGGGGTGTGAGACCTCCCAGAAGGAGATCGACGCCATGATTCCCTTCCCGACGGTGGAATTCCTACCCTCCCCCGACTCCGACGCACTACGCGCCCGGCTCACCATCGACCGGTTTATCAACCAGGACGACTACAACATCATCAGGCTCTTCCTTAAGCCGGAGATAGAATACGAGTGGAAGGCGCCGGGCTACAAGCTGATTAAAAAGAAATAGACAAAATAAAACCTACCTGACATTATGGAAAGAAAAGTGAGAGTGAGATTCGCCCCGTCGCCCACCGGCCCGCTGCATATCGGCGGCGTGAGGACGGCGCTCTACAACTATATATTCGCCCGCAAGCACGGCGGCGACATGATCCTCCGCATCGAGGACACCGACACACGCCGCTTCGTGCCCGGCGCCGAAGACTACATCAACGAGGCGCTCGGCTGGCTCGGCATCAGGATCGACGAGGGAGTGCGCGAGGGAGGCCCCTTCGGCCCCTACAAGCAGAGCGAGCGCCGCGACATCTACCGCGAGCACGTCGACCGTCTGCTCGCCGAGGGGAAGGCATACATCGCCTTCGACACCCCGGAGGAGCTGGAGGCCGCACGTCAGGCCATCCCTAATTTCCAGTATGACGCCTCGACGCGCGGCCGTATGCGCAACTCGCTGACGATGCCCGCCGAGGAGGTGAAGGCCCTCGTCGACGGCGGCACGCAGTATGTGGTGCGCTTCAGGATCGACCCCGACCGCGAGGTGACGGTCGACGACCTGATCCGCGGCCGCGTGAGCGTCAACTCCTCGACGCTCGACGACAAGGTGCTCTACAAGAGCGCCGACAACCTTCCTACCTATCACCTCGCCAATATCGTCGACGACCACCTCATGGAGGTGAGCCACGTGATACGCGGCGAGGAGTGGCTCCCTTCCGCCCCGCTCCACGTGCTCCTCTACGAGGCATTCGGATGGACCGACACGATGCCCGCCTTCGTGCATCTCCCCCTTCTGCTCAAGCCCGTGGGCAACGGCAAGCTCTCGAAGCGCGACGGCGACAAGCTCGGATTTCCCGTCTTCCCGCTCGACTGGCGCGACCCGGCATCGGGCGAGCTCAGCTCCGGCTACCGCGAGAAGGGATACCTGCCGGAGGCTGTGGTCAATTTCCTCGCCCTGCTCGGCTGGAACCCCGGCGACGACAGCGAGCTGATGGACATGGACACGCTGGTGGAGAAGTTCTCGCTCGAACACTGCTCCAAGAGCGGCGCCAAGTTCGACTACAAGAAGGGTATCTGGTTCAACCACGAGTATCTGATGCGCGCCGACTCCCACCGCCTCGCGGAGTTGCTGAAGCCGACACTCGAGGCCAACGGAGTGACCGACGCCGACCCGGAATACGTGGCCCGCGCCATCGGGATGGTGAAGGGACGCGCCGACCTCGTGGGCGACCTCTGGACGCAGGGCGACTTCTTCTTCAAGGCCCCGACGGAATATGCCGCCAAGGACGTGAAGAAGCGCTGGAGCGCCCTGACACCCGCCATCATGGAGGAGCTCATCGGGGTGCTCGGGGGAATCGACGACATGACGTCGGCCAACGCCGAGAAGATAGTGCTCGGCTGGATCGCCGACAAGGGCTACCACCTGGGCAACGTGATGAACGCTTTCCGTCTGGCGGTGGTGGGCGCCTGCCGCGGTCCCCACATGTTTGACATCACGGAGCTGATGCCGAAGGAGGAAGTGATAGCGCGCATACGCCGCGCGATAAAGGAAATACCCCAGCCGGAGGCATAAGCGCGCCACATTAGAGATGAATCCGATCTACGACATGGCCATCGGCGCATACTCGTGTGCCGTTGGCCTTGCCTCGCCCTTCAACGCCAAGGCCCGGCTGATGCGCCGCGGCCACGCGGCCGTGTGGCGCACGCTGAGGGAGAAGCTGGAGCCGGGAGCCCGCTACGTATGGGTCCACGCCTCCTCGCTCGGTGAGTTCGAGCAGGGACGCCCCGTCATAGAGCGCATACGCAGCCGTCGCCCCGGGCTGAAGGTGATCCTCACCTTCTTCTCCCCCTCGGGCTACGAGGTGCGCAAAGGCTATCAGGGGGCCGACGTAGTGTGCTATCTCCCCTTCGACTTCGCGCTGTCGGCACGCCGCTTCGTCGATATGGTGCGCCCCGAGGCGGCCATATTCGTGAAATACGAGATCTGGCGCAACTATCTCTCCGAGCTGCGCCGGCGCGGCATCCCGGCCTATCTGGTGAGCGCCCACTTCAGGCCGGAGCAGCGTTTCTTCCGCAAGGGCTACGGCTGGTATGGGCGCTGGCTGCGGAGCTTCCGCCATATCTTCGTGCAGGAGAGCGGCAGCGTCGAGCTTCTGAAAGGGATAGGCATCACCGACGTGACGGTGACCGGCGACACGCGCTTCGACCGCGTGGCCGACGTGGCGGCGCAGGCGAAGGTGATACCGGAGCTGGAGGCCTTCTGCGGGCGCAAGGGCTCTGAGGGCCACGACAGCGTGGTGATGGTGGCCGGCAGCAGCTGGCCGCGCGACGAGGAGGTGTATGCCCCCTGGCTCGCCGCGCGTCGCGATGTGAAGGCCATCGTTGCGCCCCATGAGTTTGACGCCGCCAGGCTGGCGCGGCTCAAGGAGCTGTGGCCCGGCGAGACAGTGCTCCTCAGCGAGCTGAAGGAGCGTCCGGAAAGGCGCGGATAGTGGTGATCGACTGCTTCGGACTGCTGTCGTCGGCCTACGCCTACGGCGACATCGCATACGTGGGGGGCGGCTTCGGCGTCGGCATCCACAACCTCAACGAGGCGGCGGTCTACGGCATCCCGGTGATGTTCGGCCCCAACCACGCCCGCTTCATGGAGGCCATCGACCTGAAGACCCTCGGCGGAGGCATCGCCGTCGACAGCCGCGAGAGCTTCGGACGCGCGGCCGACCGCCTGCTCCACGACAGCGTGGAGCGCGAGAAGCGCGGACGCTGGGCCGGAGAATACATAGAGGAAAACAAAGGCGCCTCCGACAAAGTCTTCAGCGCCATATTCGGCGATGCCCGATAACGGAACGCCGCAGTCTGCCGCCACCCCTACACGAGATGGCGCAGCATGAAGGCATATACTATAAAGCCCATGAAGAAGGTGATGCCCGTCCACATGCGGGCGGCGTCGGCCACTTCATGGGCATCCTTTCTGTCGCCGCGCTTCCAGGCCTTCGAGCTTTTCATTGAGAGGAAGATGGCCACGAAGCCTGTGGGAGGAAAGCAGAGAAGTGTGGCCACAATGGCCGGAAACAGCATGGAGCGCGGCGGCACGCTGTAGTCGCGCGTGTCACCGGCATAGCGCTCGAT
>USHH01000031.1 GCA_900554345.1 uncultured Bacteroidales bacterium
GGCGCAGGTAACCGCCGAGCCCATTCCCCTGCTCGAGGAATCGACCGGAGTCACAATCTATTTCCATGCCGACGAGGGCAACAAGGGGCTTCAGGGTGTGAAGCCGCCGGAGAAAGTGTATGCCCACACCGGGGTGATCACCAACTACTCCACCACTGCTTCCGACTGGCGCTACGCGCCGACCTGGGGCGACAACGGCGCGAAGTATGAGCTCTCATACGTGGAGGAGAACCTCTGGAAGCTCTATATCGGCGACATACGCACGTATTACGGCATCACCGACCCCTCGGAGACAGTGGAGCGCCTGGCATTCGTATTCCGCAACGCCGACAACAGCAAGGAGGGCAAAGGACCCAACAACCAGGACATTTTCCTCTTCCTCCACAACGGAGTGTCGCAGCCCGCGCCCTACCCCGGCGGCGAGCGGATGGGCGCGGTGAGCGACGGCGCGGGCACAGTGACCTTCTGCCTCGCCGCCCCCGGCAAGAACAGCGTGACGCTCGTGGGCAGCTGGGACGACTATGCCGTGGGCCAGCAGGGGGTGATGAGCTACGATGACGTGGACGGCGTAAGGTATTTCTGGACCCAGGTCGACGGCCTCGACGAGGGGAAATGCTATCCCTACTACTACATTGTGGACGGCAACATCGCCGTGGGCGACCCATACGCGCGACTCGTGCTCGACCCGGAATACGACTCCTACATACCGGCCGGCGTGTTCCCCTGGCTTCCGGCCTATCCCGCCGGGAAAGTGCACGGAGTGCCTCTGGCGGTGTATCTGAGCGACATCAACGACTATGACTGGGAGGTCAAGGACTTCCGCGGCGTAGACAAGGACCTCTTCATATACGAGCTTCTGCTGCGCGACTTCACCGGCACGGAGGGTAAAGCGCTCGGCGACGGCACGGTGGCCGGCGCCCTCGCGAAGCTCCCCTATCTGAAGCAGCTCGGCGTAACCGCCATCGAGCTGCTGCCCATCAATGAATTCAACGGCAACATCTCATGGGGCTACAACCCCAACTTCTATTTCGCTCCCGACAAGGCATACGGCACTCCCGACGACTACAAGCGCTTCATCGACGCCTGCCACAAGGAGGGAATCGCCGTGATCCTCGATATCGTATTCAACCAGAGCGACTGGCAGCATCCCTGGCAGAGGATGTACCATCCGGGCGAGAATCCGTTTTTCAACGTCACGGCGCCCCATGCCTACAGTGTGCTCAACGACTGGAACCAGGACTATCCGCTCGTGCAGAAGCAATGGCACGACGCGCTGCGCTACTGGCTGGAGGAATACCGTGTAGACGGCTTCCGCTTCGACCTGGTGAAGGGACTCGGCGACAACGACTCATACACCAACAGCGGCGACGTCGCCACCAATGCCTACAACGCCAGCCGCGTGGCCCGCATGCGCGAGCTGCAGAAGGTGGTGGAGGAAGTGAATCCCCATGCCTATTTCATCAACGAGAACCTCGCCCAGGCCAAGGAGGAGAACGAGATGGCGGAGACCGGACAGCTCAACTGGGCCAACGTGAACTATTCGTCAGACCAGTTCGCGATGGGCTACCGCGACGGAGCCGGCCTGCGCCGCTTCTACGCCCCCTACGACGACCGCACGCCCTACTCCACCGTCTCCTATATGGAGAGCCACGACGAGCAGCGCCTCGCCTACAAGCAGGACGTCTACGGCGCGCCCGGCGTGAAGGGCGACCTCGCGATGTCGATGCGACGCCTCGGCAGCTGCGCGGCCCAGATGCTCATGAGCCCCGGCGCACACATGATATGGCAGTTCTCAGAGCTCGGCGACAACGACAACACCAAAGACGCCACCGGCGGCAACAACACGGACCCGAAGACCGTGAGATGGTCGATGCTCGACAATCCCGAGCGACGCGGCCTCTACGACACCTACCGCGCCCTGACCGCCGTCAGAAACGGCAATCCCGAGATATTCGACGCCTCAGCCTCCTTCAGCGGCACCTACGGCGACAGCGACTGGGACAACGGACGCCTGCTCGTATCGAAGTCGGGCGACAAGGAGCTCTACACTGTGGTGAATCCACTCGTCGACAAGCGGCTTACCATCAACGTAGATTTCACGAAGAGCGGTGACGGCGACTATCAGATACTCGCCTCAAGCCATGAAACGACACCCGATATCGATGTGGCAGGCGGGAAGGTGAGCCTCGATGCAGGAGCCTTCGTGGTGATCGGGTCGAAAGGACTCTCTTCCGTCGAAGAGATCGGGAGCGCCGCCCACAGCGCCATGTACGGCTACGGCGCAAAGGGACGCCTCGTGATAGAGCGCTCTCGCGCCCGTGTCGACATCTATACGGCATCAGGAGTGCATGCCGGCACAATACAGGCCGGAGGGGGCTCTCTGGAGCTCCGGAGCGGTCTGTATATCGCCGTCAGCGACGGCGAGACATTAAAAATACTCGTAAGATAATCACCCATGAAGACCCCGAAAGCCATCATGCTGCCCCTGCTGCTGGCGCCGGCGCTGATAGCGCCGGCACAGCGCGCGGTGGTCCCCTTCAACGACAACTGGAGGTTCCGCATGCTCCGGACAGGCGAGATTCAGAATGCAGACACCACGTGGACGACCGTAAACCTTCCTCATGACTTCCAGACCGGGCAGCCGTGGGTCGAGCCGTCGCCCGACGAGCGGCCCGACCTCGACAATCCGATGGCCAACGTGAAGAGCCGCCTCAGCTCACGCGGCTTCAAGGAGATGGGCACGGGGCTCTACCGCAAGACGTTCACCGCGCCTGAGGAGTGGAAAGGACGCCGCGTGCTGCTCGACTTCGAGGGCATCATGCTCACGGGCGACGTCTACCTCAACGGCAGCCGCATCGGAGGCACAGACTACGGCTATCTCGGCTTCGACACCGACGTCAGCGACAAGCTGAGATACGGCGCCGAGAACGTGATCGAAGTGACGGCCGACACAGGGAAGCCGGAGAACTCCCGGTGGTACACCGGCGGGGGACTCTACCGCGACGTCAACATCATACTGACCGACAACGACAGATATTTCACCCGCCATCCGCTGCATATCACCACTCCGACGGCTGATGCAAGCCGCAGCGTGGTGGAAGTGCTCGGCGAGATAACCACACTTCCTGCTCAGGACAGCATCCGCGTGGGCATAGACATACATTCGCCGGAGGGAGAGATGGTGTATTCGCGGATCCGCAACCACTGGAACAACCGCAGGCAGCACACCCGCGAGTTCCGGCTCGACAGCATCACACTCACCGGGGCAGAGCTATGGGACTGCGACCATCCGGCGCTCTACACCCTCACGGCAACACTCTACAGCCCCGACGGCAGCGTGGCCGACCGGGTGACGGAGCGCTTCGGCATCCGCTCCGTGGAGTTCTCTCCCGAATTCGGGATGAAACTCAACGGGAAGAAGGTGGTGCTCAAGGGCATAGCCAACCACCATACCCTCGGCGCCCTCGGTGCGGCAGCCTATCCCCGCGCCATCGAGAAGCGGATAAAGCTGCTCAAGGATTTCGGCTTCAACCACATCCGCACCTCCCACAATCCCTATAGCGAGTCATTTCTCGACCTATGCGACGAATACGGCATACTGGTGGTGGACGAGCTATATGACAAATGGCTCACGCAGTATGCCGGAGGCCGGCGCGACTGGAGCGAGCTCTGGCAGCACGACGTGGAGGAATGGGTGAGGCGCGACCGCAACCATCCGTCGGTGGTGATGTGGAGCCTCGGCAACGAGCTCCAGCTCATTCCCGATCTGCCATACAACGACTGGGGAGTGACACCCTACCGCCTGCAGAAGGCTCTGCTAAGGCGCTTCGACACGACAAGGCCTACGACAGTGGCCATGCATCCGCGAGGCCGCGACGAGCTCACCGACTCCCTGCCGGCACCCCTGGCGCTCGCCACCGACGTGGCCTCCTACAATTACCGATACATGTATTTTCCCGGCGACTCGCGCCGCTTCCCGTGGATGATGTTCTACCAAAGCGAGGCGAGCGCTGCGGGGATGGGTCCCAACTATTATGAGATGGACCTCGACAGGGTGATCGGCCTCGCCTACTGGGGAATGATCGACTATCTGGGAGAATCCAACGGATGGCCGGCCAAGGGGTGGACGCAAGGAGTGTTTGACATATCGCTGCGTCCCAAGCCACAGGCATATTTTCTGAAGAGCATCTTCAAGCCGGAAGAGCCTCTTGTGGCAATCGGCGTGATCGGAGGGAGCGACGACACGGTGTGGAACGACGTGAAGGTGGGCACCAGACAGCTGAATCCCCGGTGGGACGGCGAGCCGGGCGGCAAGATGGCTCTCTATACCTTCACCAACGCCGACGAGGTGGAGCTCATCGTCAACGGCAGCAGTCTCGGGCGCCGCAGAAACGACCGCGCCGACGCCAGGACCCGCAACAGAATCCTCTGGGAAGACATCGAATACACACCCGGCTACATCGAGGCGCGGGGCTACAACGACAGTTCCGCCGAGGCAGTAGCAGTCCAGCGGCTGGAGACACCGGGGCAGGGCGTGAGGCTCAGCCTCACGGGCGACAATCCGGCGTGGAAGGCCGACGGAATCGACCTGCTGCATGTGGATGTGGCGGCCATCGACAGCGAAGGGCGCACGGACCACCGCGCCGTGATGCCGGTGAGGTTCGAGGTCAGCGGTCCGGCCGACATAGTGGGCGTGATCAACGGCGACATCTCATCCGGAGAGCTGACCGTGGGCGACACCCGCAGCCTCTACAATGGGGAGTGCAGCATAATCCTCCGTTCCCGCAGGGAGTCCGGCCTCGTGACGCTCAGAGCCATCGCCGAAGGCCTCTCCCCCGCCGAGACCACCATCCCCATCCGCTGACCTCTATCCAGATACATGTCATACCCCGTCACATTATCAGAATCTCATCGGGCAGCGACAATAACGGCATTCATCATTCCACACAGGAAGCAATGACTATGCCGCCGTTGGGAAGTATCGTCACCGGAAGCGTTCCCTTGTCACTAACCCGGACAATCTTTTTACCCGGTATGAAATCAGTACTTCTGACGATTATTCCATCCTGAGTATTTTTTCGTGCTTTTTTAATCCTGTTCTCAGCCTCTTTGGTATAAGAATCACTGTAAAGGAAAACATCCTTTCCTGCAAGCATATCAAAGTTCAGATTCAGGTTCAGCGGTTCGGAGGTCGCGTTTACGCCGGCAACATACCAGTCTTTGTTGTGCCTGCGCGCCAGGACAATATATTTACCCGGCATCCCGTCAACCAGTCGCGTCTCATCCCATTCGGTCGGGACTGTCTTCAGATACTCGATGCACAGTTCCGGCGCATCCGTCAGATTGTTCGGGGCAAGAGCAAAATTCTGTACGGCATTCTGATATAATATGGTCGTGGCGAGCTGGAAAATGTCGGATGTCGTTCTATATATCCCGCTCTCATTCCCCTTGTTCATGAAACGGTTCATGAAACAGCCTCCGTATTCCATAGAGCCGACGGCGTTGCGTATGAACGGATGCAATGTGGCATTGCCCGACTCCATGTCGTTGAAATGCTGGCTGAATACAAGGTTCTCCGACGCAAGCACCGCCTCGCTTCCGACATAGTTGGGATACATCCGCTCCCATCCTCGCGGCAAGGTACAGCCATGGAAGATAACCATCAGTCCGTATTCATTGGCATCCGACAGAATATCCTCATAAAGTCTCATGGTCTCCTGCTTGTCTCCTCCAAAGAAATCCACCTTTATACCCTTGACGCCATTGTCGCGCATCCATTCCATCTCTTTTTTGCGTGCGATTGAGTTGTCCATCCTGCCGCCTGGAGTCTGTTCGATATCATTCCAGTAACCTCCGGAGTTATACCACAGGAATACATCTACGTCCTTGGATTTGGCATACTTGATAAGTTGCTCCATGCGGTCGTACCCGATATTCTTGTTCCACCATGCGTCGATCAGGACATATTCAAATCCCAATTGATTCGCAAGGTCTATGTATTTGACCTGGTCGTCGTAATTACAACTACCATCCTGCCACAGAATCCAGCTCCATGTGCTCCGTCCGCCTTTTACATCGAATTTAGGCTCATATTTCGGTTCGACCACATCCCACGCGACAGTTGTCTCCACGATGGGAGCGAGATTGTCGCCGACAGTTATCGTGCGCCATGGCGTCTTGCCCGGCAGAACGAATGCCGGCTCAGAGGTGCCGTTGCCATTGTTTTCCTCTGGCATAGGAAACTCGATCTTGTAACCTCCATTCCTATACTCACCAATTCTTGATGCACAGTACCGGCTGTCAACACCCGTCTCGCTGACCAGGACCCAAAGATTCTCAGGTTTCACATTGAACAAGCATGGGAACGTATAGCCCCGGCCATACTTGGAGGGACTGTCAAGCGAGGTGTCAAGAACATATTCCTCCTCGTAGCTCGGCTTGCTCCTTCTGTAGCCGATCATCGGGTCGCTTTGAGGCGACAGGTACGAGGTCGTACCATCGGGAAAGACAAACGACGATTTCTCGTCCATGATACGGATGCTTCTTGTTTTTCCCTGAACAGGGATGTCATAACGATACGCCACGTCGTTGTCCGCGACTACGAACTCCACGTTCATCTCCCCCCCTTTGTTATTTTTGAAAGTGCAAAGAAGTTTGTTGGCCTTGAAGTCGATATCCGATTTCTTACTCCTTGACAATTTATAATGATCCGATACCGGACTCTCGTTATGTGACACCATTGAGAGTCCGTCGGTAAAATTCCCGGCATTGCTCTCAAATCCCAAAGGAGAGGGCAGAAGCACATTCCTGCCGTCGTATGTAATGCTGTATGTCGCGGTGCTGTCTGTCGGACTGCATGAGACTCTCACCTCAAGTCTGCCGTCAGGACTCTTGACACTCGCAACTTCCCCCTTCATGGACATTATGCCAAGACTCAGGCATATCGTCCCGAGGATTAATCTGCTGTTCATGATATTATTCATTGCTTATTATATTGTCGATCCGTTGTAACTCTTCCTGAGAAAAAACCATATTGTCGACAGCTTTGATATTGTCGCACAACTGTTTCTCCGAACTGGCTCCGATTATCACCGATGTGAGCGTCTCATTGCTAAGAAGCCACGACAGCGACATCTCCGCCAGAGTCTGTCCTCTTTGAGCCGCGACATCGTTGAGCCGGCTGATTTTCGCTATCAGCTCCGGGGTGATGTCCTCGCGATGCAGGAACACTCCGCTTTTCACCACCCTTGAGTCTTCGGGAATACCATGCAGATAGCGGTTTGTCAGCAGTCCCTGTGCCAACGGGGAGAACGCGATGAATCCCAGACCTTCCTTTCTAACGAAGTCGAAATGTTCGGCTTCCGGCTTTCGGGAAAGCATATTGTATCTGTCCTGGTAAATAAGACACCGCACATGCTGTTCTTCCAGGAGCCGGCACATCTCTTTACCTTTCTCCACCGGATATTTCGACAGGCCGATGTATAGTGCCTTACCCTGATGTACTATATCAATAAGGGCTTGCGCGGTTTCTTCCAGCGGAGTTTCCTCACAGTATCGGTGACTGTAGAAGATGTCGAAATAATCAAGACCCGTACGCATGAGGCTCTGGTCTATGCTTGCCATTATATGCTTTCTTGAACCGCCGTCACCGTAAGGGCCATTCCACATCAGGTGTCCCGCCTTTGACGAGACGATGATTTCATCGCGATGGGTATTCAGACCGTCCCGCATAAGCCGTCCGAAATTACGCTCGGCACTCCCCGGAGGCGGACCGTAATTGTTGGCGAGGTCGAAATGGGAGATTCCTTCGCTGAATGCCTTGAAAGCGATTTCCTTCATCGTGGCATAACGGTCAGAGTCTCCGAAATTATGCCACATGCCGAGTGATACGAGCGGCAACTGCAGTCCGCTTTTTCCACAGAATCTGTATTTCATTGCTGTAATTGTTTAATGAGAAGATGATGGCATTATATAAAAACCATGCATCCTGTGGTCTATTATCCTTAAATCCGCTTCAACGCTCACCTGGCGCCCCAGTATTTTTCGAGTTTATCGGCCTGCTCCCGCGTTATTCCTATGATCGCGCCATGCTTGGGAGAGGTGAAATTGGTGGTTCTCATCGGGCCTTCGTTGAAATGGCCGAGGTCCTTGAACTTCTTGAAGTCGGTGGTCTCTACAAAACCGAAGTTGTGGGGATTGATGCTGAATATATCGTACATAAGCACCCACTTGTCCTCGCCATGACGTTTCCACACATTGGGAGCCTCGCAGGCTCCGGGCTCGGCATCCGCCCATTGGTCGGAATACTCATAACCACGGTTTATCTTGTCGGAGAACGCCATCTTTATTCCGCCGGGCTGCTCCTGGGCCACATACATAAGGCAATACCTGCCGTCAGGCATCCGGGAGATGTCGGCGTCAAGAATCTGGATTTCAGGATCAGGATACCTGAAAAGTTCCTTCGGCTCTGACACAAGACGGGTGAATTCAGGGTCGGTATAGCTGTAATACAGTTTAGTCTTTCCGTTGCCGAGACGCATGGTGAAATACACCATCATCTTCTTCTCCTCGGGATCATATATAGTCTCCGGAGCCCATGCGCAGCCAACGTCAAGACCGGGAAACATACTGTCGATATGGGCGACGCTTCTGGTCCAGTTAATGAGGTCGTAAGACTTCATCAGAATGAAGCCATGATTGTTGCCCCAGCCGTACTGGCCTTCATCACGCTCCCATTTTGTGTCGCGGAATCCCATTTCCCTGCCGCGGAGGTTCAGGTCGGTCATGGCGAGATAGAAGGCGCCGTCCGGCCCCTGATAGATATGCGGGTCGCGGATGCCGTGCTGGGTGGCGATGGTGTCGCCGGCCATCACCGGACGCCCGTCGTTGAGGGCGGTGAAAGTATAACCGTCGCGGCTTGTGGCCATATACAGGCTGCTCGTGGGATCCTGATGGAACACGAACAGATAGGCGTCATTATCTTCACCTGCTGTCTGGTTCCCGTCCTTTGCCGATGCCTGCCACGGCATTAAAGCCGCGAGGAGCACCGTGATTCTCAGAAATGTCTTCATATGCCTTTGATTCGCTTGAAAAGTGATAGAATGTCCGGTTATCAAGTTGTATCACCGGAATACGAATTCCGGTCACGGATGCAAAATTAATATAAAGATGTGAAATCCGAGGGGAACGATTCCTTCAAAATCATGTTTCCGTCATGCAAGAAACATGTATTGAAAGATTTGTCTCCCCTGATTGAAATATAAGGATTCCCTTCAATGGACAATCTGTATCAAGCATGTAAGATGTCAGGTGGAGTCGACAGGGATATGGATTCAGACCGGTACCACCGGGGATGACGGGCTCACTCCTCGGGTTTGGAATTTAGGGATAAAACAGTTAACTTTGTGGAAAATACCGGATCTGACATGGAAAAGCCCCCCGTTCGCTATCCCATAGGCATACAGAGCTTCGAGAAGCTCCGTGAGCTCTCGTATCTATACGTCGACAAGACGGAGCTCGTCTATAATCTCGTGCATGACAGCAACTGCGTCTTCCTGTCGAGGCCGCGGCGCTTCGGCAAGAGCCTGCTTCTCTCCACGATCCAGGCCTATTTCGAGGGGAAGCGGGAGCTTTTCAGGGGTCTCGCCATGGAGCGGCTGGAGTCGGAATGGCCCGTGCACCCGGTGCTGAAGCTCAGCCTCGCCAGATACAGCCCGCTCAACGGCGGCAATCTGGATAAGGTTCTCGATACACAGTTCCGCTACTGGGAACGGCAATACGGCATCACTGCGGAAACCGATGATCTGTCGGCCCGTTTCGGTGAAATCATCAAGGCGGCCTACGACCGCACCGGACAGACTGTGGTCATCCTCGTCGACGAGTATGACCATCCCATCATCGAGACGATGCACGACCCGGAGAGGAGCGAGGCGCACCGAATGCTGCTGAAGTCGATCTACGTCAATATCAAGGACCTCGACGAGTACATCCGCTTCACCATGCTTACAGGCGTGAGCCGCTTCTCCAAGATGACCATATTCAGCGGCCTAAACAATCTCGACGATATCTCGCTCGACGATGAATACGCCGCTATCTGCGGCATCAGTGAGGATGAGCTCCTCTCCAATTTCAGGCAGGGGATTTCCGACCTGGCCCAAAAAAGCAATACCGGTTATGAAGAGACTGTCGGCAATCTCAAGCTGAATTACGACGGATATCATTTCACGGAGGAAAGTCCTGACATCTACAATCCCTTCAGCCTGCTCAACGCATTGAAAAAGCGAAAGATAGGGGCGTACTGGTTTCAGAGCGGCACTCCGGAATTCCTCGTGCGCCAGATTCAGAAAGGAGGGAGTTTTCTGCCGGAGATGTTTGACGAGACTGTCGAGGGCAGGACTCTTTCGGCAAGCGATATCCTCAACGACAACCCGACCGCACTCCTTTACCAGACCGGCTACCTGACCATCAAGGCCTATGAGGAGCCTGACCGCTACCGCCTCGGCATTCCCAACCTCGAAGTGCGGAAGGGCCTTTTCGAGAACCTTGCCGTGCATTATCTCGAAAAGACCGATGCCGACATATACAGCAACGTATATGAGGTGAGGAAGCTGCTCGAGGGAAGGAGGGTCGACGAGGCGATGGAGCGTCTGCGGACGTTCATGGCCGGCATACCGTATGAGTTCGCCGAGAACGCCGTGGAGCTGCATTACGAGAACAACCTCTTCATCATCTTCGTGCTGGTGGGAGTGGACGCCCGTCCGGAGTGGCACACCTCGCAGGGGCGCATCGACCTGCTGCTGAGGATGCGCAACTATATCTACGTCATCGAGCTGAAGCGCGACGGCACTCCTGACGAGGCGCTGGAGCAGATCCGCGAGAAGGACTACGCGCGCCAGTTCCTCGGCGACCCGCGCCCGATAGTGGAATTAGGCATCACCTTCAGCACCGAGACCCGCAACATCACCGCCTGGAAAGCCGCCGAATAAAGATTCATGGAGAATTATATCATTATATTTCAAGGACTGATTTCGCATAAGGAGAATGAGGTTGTTGAGTTTAAGAAGGCGGAGAATAACTTCGACTTTGATGATCTCGGCAAGTACTTCTCGGCGTTGAGTAATGAGGCCAATCTCAGGGGACTGGATTTCGCATGGCTTATTTTTGGCTATGACGAGAAGAGCCACAAAATCATCGGCACCTCATATAAGAACGGTGAGGGTGCTCTCAATACCCTTAAACACGATTTCTCCCAACATACTACTGACGGCCAGACCTTCCGTGAAATCATTCCGATAGAGGTAGATGGTAAACGGGTGCTTATGTTCAAGATTCCTGCCACTCCCCGCAATATCGTGATGAAGTGGAAAGGGATTGCATACGGCCGTGACGGAGAAAGCCTCAAACCGCTCAATCAATCCAAACAGGATGAGATTCGTCGTCAGACTCCAGCGCCAGACTGGTCGGCGGAGATTGTGTCTGATGCCACTATCGACGATCTTGATGAGGTAGCGATAGCCAAGGCCCGCATGATGTTCAAGAAAGTGCATAGCCGCATCCCGCCAGAAGAAGTCAACCGTTGGACAACGGAGGAATTTCTTAGCAAATGTGAGCTCATGATTAACGGCAAGCTGACCCGCGCATCCATCATTCTGCTCGGAAAGATGTTCTCCGACATCAAACTACGTCCCGCCGTGGCAGAAGTCACATGGACTCTTCGCGACGGGAAACAAGATGTGGTGGATTACGAACACTTCTCAGTGCCATTCATTTTGACCGTCGATGAGATTCTCGCCAAAATCCATAACCTCACATTACGTGAAATGCCTGGCGGCACGCTGTTTCCAGATACCATGAAGCAATATGATGACTACACAATACGCGAAGCACTTCATAACTGTATCGCACATCAGGATTACACTCTATATCAAAGAGTTAATTTCGTAGAAAATCCAGGATTCCTATATTACGAGAATGGCGGTTCATTCATTCCGGGAACTCTGGAAAATGCCCTCGCGACCAATGGGCCGCAACGATTCTTCCGGAACTCCTGTCTCTGCAAGGCTATGGTGCACTTCAACATGATAGACACTGTGAGCCGAGGGATAAAGAAGATGTTCACCGAGCAGATGGAGCGGCGCTTCCCGATGCCGGACTATGAGATAGACAATGATAAAAAAGTAGTTGCCGTACGCATCTACGGCAATGCCATAAATGAACGATACACCAAGTTGCTCAAGGATAATGACAGCCTCACTCTTCATGACTGCATATCTCTCGATGCGATTCAGAAAGGCCATCGCATCGATGAAGAGATAGCTCAAGATCTCCTGAGACGTGGACTGATTGAGGGAGAAGCCCCCTACTACACCATATCGCTTGGTGTAGCAAAAGCCTCAAAGCAACTCCAAAGCTACACAAAAGTCAAAGGTCTGGAGCGAGATAAGCTCAAACATATGATCCTGCAATTCATCCAGAACGCTGGACCCGACGGTGCAAAACGAGATGCCATCATTGAATATCTTCAGGATGCACTCCCAAGCCGTAATAGTAAGGAACAAAATTCGGATTTAGTGCGCAATATCCTTAGAGAGATGAGGATAGAAGACATCATCATTAATGAAAATAAATTATGGTATCATAACCAAAAGAGTAAACGTGTGAAAGACATGTAGTTCATCATTTTTCGTGTAGTGTGCGTGTAGCACGCGTGTAGTACACGTACTTACGAATGGAGGCAGTCAGCGGTCAGGCGAGGCCGTGCATGATGCCGTAGACGGCGAGAGCGCTCGAACTGTGGAGGTCGAGCTTGGCGCAGATGTTGCGGCGGTGGGTGGCCACGGTGTGGACAGAGAGGAACAGTTTGTCGGCTATCTCCTTGTTGCTGAGGCCACGCGCCACGTTGGCCACGATCTCACGCTCACGGGCCGTGAGCTGCACGTCGCCGTTGTCGCTCAGCGAGGTGCGGGCCACCTCATCCTTGGCAGTGGCGCCGGAATCCATCAGATGCCTCACAGCGGGTACGAACAAGGCATCTTCCAGGCGGCAATGGGTGGAGAGATCGCGCTCTGATGTCACGATATCGAAGAGCAGAGTGTTCATCATGTCTACCCTCCCCTTCTCAGCGGTGAAGTGGCACACGAGAAGGTTCTTGAGCTCGGCGAGCTTGCCGTGGATCGGAGTGTGCGACTTGCCGAACTCGTCGATGTTGAAATCCACCGTCGGCGTCTTACCGTCGAGCAAAGAATAGACATAGGCAAACACCACCTCGTCCTCGAAATTCATGTGGCGCCGGATCTCGGCTATATACTCGTCGAAAAATTTCATCAGGGCCAGCGAGAGACGCGCTCCGGCCGAGGGACTGATGGCCTGGAGCATAAGCTGGCGCATCCTCGGAGCCACATAATTGAGGAAGTAGTCGTGGGCGTTGCTCAGATAATTGATCAGCTGCATGATATCGACATCGGCCGTCGACACCGGGAAGCCGGAGATGAAATTGGCCACGGCGAGAAACGTGGGCGCATGCACCCCTGCGGAGGCGCAGACCTCTGCCACAGTGGCCTCGCCGAATCCCAGCGAGATGCCGAAGCGCGTGAGCACTGCCAGCAGCATGGGGTTGTCGGCGATCAACGTCCTCATCTGCCATTGAGTAGTGTAGGGTGTCTTCACGACACCTGAGATATTGTCTTTGTCCATGGGTCATGAATCGGGGCCTGCCTTATGCCCCTGTTACGCCCGCAAAATTAAGAAAAAAAACGCTAAGCAGAAATACCCTCCCGAGGGGATTGCGGGAGAGAAGGAATCATAGTAATTTTGCAATGTCGTCAAGACAGACCACCCGTCGCCACACCAGAATGTAAGCCATAATATATAGGCGGCGGAAGCAGTTAGGTTCCATCCGATGAGGTATGATCCTGTCCTTATGAAGTATGACAGTGGAAAAAGACGCCCGGGGAGACATTTCCCCAAGGCGTCTTTTTTATTGAGCATGGTTAAATCATGGATAGCGGGAAAACAAGTGGCCGGGGCGCACGTTGAAATAATATGGAAAAGATCAAAGCTGTATTTTTCGATATCGACGGCACGCTGGTGCCCATAGGAGGCCGAGGAGTGCCTGCCGACACAAGGGCCGCGATAGAGGCCGTGAGGAGCAAAGGAGTGAAGGTGTTTGTCTGCACCGGACGCCATATCGTATGGGTCGACAATCTGGGCGACATGGAGTTTGACGGCTACGTCACCGTCAACGGGGGCATGTGCCTGCTCGGCGACAGGAAGACGTGCATCTACCGCCACGACATCGACCCCGGCGACATAAAGCGCCTGGCGTCTCTGTCGCGCGACTGCGAGACGCCGGTGGCCGTGGTGCCTGCCGACGGCGAGATCTTCATCAACCGCATCGACGACAACGTGCGTCGGGTGGCGGGAGGGCTGCACGTGGACCATATACCCGAGGCCGACATCACGACAGCCATCGGGAAACCGGTGGTGCAGCTGATGGTGTTCGGCACAGAGGACGAGCGCCAGCGCAGCGGCATCTTCAGCCATGCCCTGCTCCACTGCCGCGACATCAGCTGGAGTCCATGGTTTTGCGACGTGATACCCGCCGACAGCGACAAGAGCAATGGAATCGACCGGATGGCAGCGCATTTCGGCTTCAGCCCTGAGGAGTCAATGGCTTTCGGCGACGGTGGCAACGACATCGGGATGCTGCGCCATGTGGGCATAGGAGTGGCGATGGGCAACGCACGCAAGGCCGTGAAGGAGGGCGCCGACTATGTGACCGCAGCCGACGACGCCGGCGGCATAGCCGACGCCTTCAGGCATTTCGGTCTTCTATAGGCCCCCGCAATCAGAGTCTGGAAAGCAGGGTTTAGTCCTCTATCTTTCTGACGATACGCAGTCTGTCGCCGGAAAGGTCGACCTCAAACAACGCGGGGCGGCGGATGTAATGGCCGTTGACATCCTTGTGGCTATGGAGCGAGAGGAGGTCACGGCCGTTGAAATCGCGGAATATCATGCCGTGGCCGTAGTCGGGCGGAGTGATCGGGTCGCACTCCTGCACCCACGGCCCTTTGATGGAGCCGCTTTCCGAATACGCCACGCCCATGGTGTAGACGTTATAGATCCATGAAGTCCATATCATGCCGAGGCGTCCTGTCGCGGTGCGGAAGAGCCATGGGCCGTCGGTGACGCGGTTTGGCACGGTGGCGCCGTTGATTTTCTCGCGGCTCCAGGGCGATGCCGAGGCTTTGAACAGGATGAAGGGCTCGCCAGCCGGAGCCGACAGGTCGGCGGTGAGGGGTATTGCCTCCATAGTGCCGTCGTCATTGTAAAGCCATTCGCCGCAAAACACCATATAGGGTGTACCGTCGGGCTCCACCCAGAAGGTGCCGTCGAGTGTAGGACGGTCGGCCGGAAGGTAGTCGGCCTTTCCCACGGGCCTATAAGGGCCCTCGGGAGTGTCGGCGACGAGGACATGCGAGGCCCGGCGCGGTATGCGGCCGTTGTGGTTGCGGGCAATCTCTATGGAGTCGTTGGTGAAAGTGGCGAAATAATAATACTTGCCGTTGTATGGATGGATCTCGGCGGCCCAGACAGCCGGCCCCGGTCCCATCCATGATGACGTGTCGGGAGCTATCACATCGTAAGGGCCGCTCCATGTCTTGAGGTCGGAGCTTTTCCAGAGGCGGCCCCCCGGGGCCGGCATTTTGTAGCGATGAGATG
>USHH01000032.1 GCA_900554345.1 uncultured Bacteroidales bacterium
GCGGCTGCTGCCGAAAGGGCCACGAATGTGGCGAGGACTGGTAGAATCTGTTTCATTAAAATAGTATTTATAGATTGGAATGATTAACGGTTGCAAATCTACAACAAATATCGGAGATTTTTACAAAAATAATTGAAAATTATATGATGAATTCCGAAAACGACATGCTTATGGGGCTTTCTGTATGCTATATGCAGTATGAATTCCGAAAATGACTACCATTATGTCGGTCGGAGTTTTGGCAGCAAAGCAAAGCCATTGCTCATGGAACGGGAATTTTTATTACATTTGCATAAGATTAGAGACATGAGGCCGATCATCCATATAAGCAATATGATAATCGTAGTGGCGTGCGTGCTGCTTCTCGCGTCCTGCCATGGTGGCGAGACGGATTCCCGTCTTGCCGCAGAGGAAAGCGGGCGTGGCGACAGTCTGCTCCAGAGCGGCGATTACAGAAACGCCATGAATGCGTATGTCGAGGCATTCCGCCTTTCGGAAATATCCGGAAACGACAGCGTAAAGGTGAAGGCGCTCGGTAAGATAGGCACTATCTACGCCCTCCACGATGATTTCCAGAAAGCGGTGTCATATTATGAGCGGGCTGTCGCGACGGCGTTTTCATCAGGCGACTCCGCATCCGCCGCACCCATGCTCGCCAACCTTATAATGATGGAGAAGACCCTCGGCGACAGGGAGAAGGAACGTCGATACACGGAGCTGTATTTCCGCCATCCTTCCCGCGACCGCGACAACCGCGACTATTACGCACTGTATATACCGTTTCTCAGCCATATGGAGGCCGGACGCGACAGTGAGATGCAGGACTGCTTCCGTAGGCTCATGCAGCTGATTGCCAGTCGCGGAATGAAAAGGGAATCGAGTGCCGTGCTCTACAATCACTTAGGGATGCGCTATATGCAGCGAGACATGACGGACAGTGCACTCTATTGTTATCAGACGGCCCTGCGCAGACTCGGCGCGGAAGATGATCCAAGCGCCCGTCAGGCTGTATACACCAATATGTGCCGGCTGTTTAAGGAGACGGGGAATACCGACAGCCTGGCTTATTACCAGGCATTGATGATCGAGGCCTCCGACTCCATCTTCAATATCCGCAGCTTCAACGCGGCTAAGGATGCGCTCGACACATACGAGACATCGATGACACAGCGACATATATCGAGGCTTGAGACAATCGCGGAATATGCGGCGGCCGCAGTGCTGCTCGTCGCTGTCGTGATGACGGTGATTATCGTCTATACGCGGAAGGTGAACAGAGCGCGTCTCGCTCTTGTGAGAAGGACCGAGACGCTGATGAAGGAAAACGAGAGTCTGGGCCGCAAGATCGCGCTGATGGAGAAGGCTGTGGCGGCGCTTCAGGGGAGTCATACGGAGGAGTCGGATACGGTGGTGGCGCCCTGCCATGCGGATCCGGATGCCGGAGATCCTGCTGCTGATGATCCGGAGGGGGAAGAGGAGGAAACCCCTCGGCGCCCGCTGATGAGCGATGAGCTGAGGGCGAAGCTCTCGGCGCAGATCATAGAGATCATGAACGACAAGGTGACTGTATTCAATCCCGACTATAATCAAGGGATGCTTGCCGTGCAGCTCGGCACCAACACGCGCTACGTCACTGAGGTGATCCGCGGACTGGGCGCCTCCAACTTCCGCAATTTCATCAATGAATACCGCATCCGCGAGGCATGCCGGCGTCTGGCCGACAAGGAGCATTACGGCCATCTCACCATCTCGGCGATAGCTTCTGAGGTGGGCTTCAATTCCGACAGCCGCTTCATGGTGGCCTTCAAGAAGGTGATGGAGATGACGCCGGCCCAATACCGCAGGCTCTCGCGCGTCGCGCAGGAGTGAATGCGCTTAGCGCCGGCGTTGCGGGGCTGCGTGGATACTTGCTGGTTAGCGGGATTATATATATCTTTGCAGAATGATTAGAATCGGAACAATAGTTAAACAGATCGTCATGATATTGCCGGCCTTCCTGGCATGCTGTGAGCCTAATGCCGTTCCGGAACGGCTCATGCAGGCGGAATCATTGCTTGAGCAGAATCCGGATTCTGCGCTTTCTCTGCTTCAATCGGTAAAAGGCGACTGTCTTAGTGATGAAGGAAGTCGTGCGAAGTATGTTTTGCTGTTGGCACGGGCAAGTGATGAGAAGAACATGGAGTCGCATCTAGACACGCTGATAAAATCAGCGGCGGATTACTTTGAATTGGAAGGGAACAAACGCGATAAAATGCTGTCGCAGTATTATCTCGGCCGTTCCTTATTTTCTGCCGACGACCTTTCGGGAAGCATCGTCGCGATGCACAGGGCTCTTGAACTGGCCACGGATCTGAAAGACAATTTCTGGATGGGCAAGGCCTCGAAAGGTATCTCCGAGGTTTATAACAAATCATTCAATGCCAAGGAGTCGTTGAAATATGCTGAGGATGCGGTCGCTTATTACGGGCAGACCGACAGTATACGCCATCTCTACAAAGCGAAGCTTGAACTGGCTGTCGAGTATAGCAATAATCTGATGATTCCCGAGGCCATACGACTCACCCGTGAAATGGCTCAGACTTTATTAATGGCAAAGGACACCGTGTTGTATGTCAGGGCGCAAAGCATGTTGGGCAACTTCTATACATTCAATGCGGAATACGTCAAGGCCGCTGAAGTGCTGCGCGCTCTGGTGAATGGGGGCAGGGCGACGTCGCAGGATTCCATGTCGCTTGCCCTCGCCCTGATTGATATGGATGACGCGGAGGGTGCCTCCCGGATATTGTCGGGGATGCCTGAATCGAATGGAGCGGTCCGCGACATGGCACTGTATAAGCTATACAAAAAGATTGGCAGTACAGAGGACGCATTGCGCATCCATGAAGCTATATATAACGCGACTGACTCGCTGTTTCAGAAGCGGATCGAGCAGTCGCTGATAAGTTCGACACTTGACTATTACGACTTGAACCGGAAACAGATGGAAAGGGAGCGTGATTCATACCGTCTGGTAATGTGGCTGGTGCTGACAACGCTGCTGCTGGGGGTGATTATAGTCGTGATTCTGTTTATCATGTACCGCAACCGCCAGCAGGCAAGAATAGAGCAGAACATCATCATTGCCCAGCAGCTTCAGGAGTCGTTGTATTCGAAAGAGAACGAATATTCTAATGCGCGAGCATCGATAAAGGCATTGCTGACATCGAAATACAAAATGTTTGACGACCTGTGCAAGCTTGTCTATGAGAGCACCAACACGACTGTGGCTCGACGCAGGATATCGGATTCAGTTACTGCTCTCATCAAGGAATGTCAGTCTGATTCATCAATCATCAATGAACTTGAGGATATGGTCAATGAGCATTACTCCAATCTGTTGGTAAATCTGAAGAATGACATGCCGTCGTTGAGCACACTGTATTACAGGCTATATCTTTTTTCGGTTCTCGGTTTTTCCGACAGCGCCATCTCGATATTTCTATGCAAGGAGAAGACGAGCATGATATGGGATGCGCGCCGGCATCTTAAGGATAAGATCAGACAGCTCGGGAAAGACAAACAGACGTATTATCTGGGCTATTTGAATCAGTCGGGCAAGTCATAGGGCCGGATATGGGCTATCCGGATAGAGGGATGCCTGTATCCCTCTATCCGGATTGTGCTACGGCGTCGTTAACGGACGATAACCTTGCGGGAAGTGCCGTCGCTCATGCGAAGGATATTGATGCCTTTGCGCATGTGTTCGAGACTTATCCCGTCGATGGTGTATATGCCTGTCACGGAGGCTTCCCGGTCGCTGCCGATCTCCATGACTCCATCGGTGGCATACCATGATATTCCGGTTTCATTGCGAACGCCGCCACCATAGTAGATGCTCTGAATGCCGAACTCCTCGGGAGGAGCGGTGTAGAAATATACGACCTGGGCTGCATATTCAATGTCGACTATGCCGTTCTCATCATAAACGGTCAGGCCGTAAGGCACTTCCTCAAGAGTCTGATAGCCGGCGGCGGGGAGGCCGCAGTATTCATCTGCGGTGAAGGTGAAGGGAACCACATCATCGCCGTTCTTGAAATAGATTTTGTAGAACAGCTTCTCCGGATCGAGATAGTTGCCCTCAGTATCGAAGCAAGGCAGATCTATCTGAATGTTTATGTAGCCGGATTCTTCGTATTTGTCTAAGAGATAAACTATTTCCGGAGTGGCCGGTATCGCTGGCACTTCGATAAACTTCTTGAATACGGGATTGTCGCAGGTGTAGATGGGGTTTGGTTCCTGGCCGCTCTCATACCTTGCGCCATTGACGATGATTGATGTTTCTTCCGGAGCGTAGATTATGTTGTTTTCAGGATCGAAGCTGAAGGAGAACGGGCTCTCCTTCACAGTATAGACCGTCACGGGCTGCTCACCCCAGGTGGGATCTGTATATGTCTCTTCGTGACGCCCGGCGGCGTTGAAGAAGCAGAAGGTGTTGTCATAGATGCCGACATACTGGTTCGGCTCGAAAGTAATCTGAGAGCCGTTGACTGTCCCATAGACTACATAGTCGGGAATTCCGTCAATCAGGCCTGCGATATAGCATTTGTCATCCTTGAATCCTGCCTGCACCATATATGTGATATGGTCGAGCCATTCGAGACGGTCATAGTCAAAGACCCATTGAGACATCTCGACCCCGTCGGGAAGCTTGTTGGCTGTCTCGTTGAAGGGTTTGTAAAGAGAGTTCCAGTTGGCATATCCTGACCAGGTATGGTCAGTGGTGTAGAAAAGGCCGATGATGTAGGGAGAATATGACTCCTCGGAAAAGAATCTGTCTTCGATTCTGATGGTTCCGTCCTGCTCGATGGTGTAGTTGACTTCAGTTACTGACTCATCGAATATATAGGTGGCGTAAGTGCCGTTCTCATCGGTTATTTCCTCGAGCTTCCCGACGCCGATGGTGTAGCCGACATCGTAGGAGTCACTCCAGTATATCAGCTGGCCCATGTGGACTGTGATCTGGCTGTCGTTGATCTCTCCCTTGATCCAGGTGTCGGTGACGGCAGACGAGAGATAGTTTTTGAGATAGATTTCTTTGCCGTCGGAAGATGTGACGGTTTCAAGCACCACCCCCTGCTGGTTATGCGGCAACACCATCCCGAAGAATACCCTGTAGCCTCTGCCGTAGCGGCAATACATTGCCTCTGTGCCTTCCGGTTTCTCCGTGATCAGTTCCGACGGGTCTGCGGAGTATGCCGCCTCGGATGGCTTTTTCAAGCGCGAGTCCTTGAGGGTGTTGATGTCGCCAAGATACGCGCTTCCGTTGGCCATCATGCCGACGGCATCATTCAGTTGTTGGGGAGAAAGCCGGTCGGCCGAAGCAGTCCGGCTCATACTGATTTCCGGGCATGTCGCTTCGGCCCGGGATGGTGTCAGCAAGCAGATCACCATGGAAACCAGTGTCGTGATAGATGAAAGATTCTTCATAAAAACAGTTTTATTGTGGATTGAAAAATTGAATGCTTGTGGGAAGTCCGGGGCTCGTTCCCGGTTGCAAAGTTACATCAAAGGAGGGCGGCAGTGCAAATTTCAGGAGGGAAATGACTTGGCAGTATGGATTGCCAAGCGACATATAATCAGAGAGTTGGAAATTGAAAAACGTAGTGGTGTTGGCATTGGTGTATCTTGCCAATGTAAATTGTGGCGTAACTTGCTTATAAACAATTTATTATGGATTAAATAAAGCTATTTTAAATTGTAAGTCGCATAAAATCAATGCATTTGATGACAATGGCTTTTGTTGCCGATAATTTTCAGCTGAGAATCGCTCAAAACATGATCAGGAGTTTCGGGAGGAAGATGAGTATGCCGGCAGCGGCGGCTCCGAAGGCCGTTAGCAGTACGCCGGCGGCGGCGAAGTCTTTGGCGCGTCCGATCAGCGGGTCGTAGCCGGGCGACACTTTGTCGCATAGCGCCTCGACGGCGCTGTTGAGAGCCTCGGCGGCGAGCACGCCCCCGATGCAGAGGGCCACGACGGCCCATTCAGTGGTGGAGATACGCAGCCAGATGCCGAGCGCGACGGCCGCGACGGCTGCCGCCGCGTGGATGCGGGCGTTGTGTTCGGAGACGAAGAGCGAGGTGATGCCCTTGAAGGCGTAGCGGAAGGAGCGGAGCCTCTTTTTCCAGGAGAACGGTTGCTTTTCCAAAATATCAGCGATAAATATATGACGATAATTCCGGTTGATATACTCTACCGGCCTGTAGGGACGTGCCTTAGGCACGTTTCAATGTCCTGTGGGTCGGCATCACATCATCATGCCGGTTGGGGAAACATGCCGGAGGCATGTCCCTGCAATCGGGATATGTGTATGTTTGGCAATTGAGGAAAAGGGGGAGCGTCTGCCGCTCCCCCCTTTTCACTATGTAGATATGGAGAATTTACTTCCTCAGCATCTCGCGTCCCTTCTCGATAGCCTGCTCGTTGAGGGGGATGAGCTTGTGGTGACGCTCGGGGAGGCTCTTCTTGAGGCCCTTGATCACGTTCTCCATCGGGAGCTTGTAGGGCATGGCCTCGAGCAGGGCTCCCATTACCACCATGTTGTAGGCCTTGGAGTTGCCGATCTCAAGGGTGGCCTCCATGGCGTCGACGGGATAGATCGTGATGTCGTCGCGTGTGGGGCGGTTGTGGATGCCGTTGGTGTCGTAGATGAGGATGCCGCCGGGCTTCACCTTGGGAGCGAACTTATCGAGGCTCTGCTGGTTGAGGGCGATCACGATGTCGTATCTGTCGAGCACCGGCGATGATATCTTCTCGTCGGAGAGGATCACGGTGACATTGGCTGTGCCGCCGCGCTGTTCCGGGCCGTAGGAGGGCATCCATGTCACCTCTTTGTCGTCCATGAGGCCGGAGTAGGCAAGGATCTTACCCATGGAGAGCACGCCCTGGCCGCCGAAACCGGCTATGATAATTTCTTCTTTCATTTTAAAATCCGGTTTTAGGGGTTAAACGTTCTTGAGGTCGCCGAGAGGATATTTCTCAAACATGTGGTCGGCCATCCACTCGTTGGCCTTTTCGGGCGAGAGCTTCCAGCCGGAGTTGCAGGTAGCCACAACCTCGACCACCGAAGTACCCTTCTTTGCGAGGGCGTTCTCGAAGGCTTTCTTGAGGGCTGCCTTTGTCTTGCGCACGGCGGCGGGAGTATGCACGGCCTGACGTGTCACGTAGCATGTGCCGTCGAGAATGGCCATGAGGTTGGTGATCTCGAGGGGGTGTCCGTTGAGGTCGACGCGGCGTCCGTAGGGAGTTGTGGCTGTCTTCTGGCCCACGAGCGTTGTCGGAGCCATCTGGCCGCCTGTCATGCCGTAGATGGCGTTGTTGACGAATACCATCACGATGTTCTCGCCACGGTTGGCGGCGTGGATAGACTCGGCTGTGCCGATAGCCGACATGTCGCCGTCGCCCTGGTATGTGAAGACCACATTGTCGGGCCAGAGGCGGTTGATGGCTGTGGCCACGGCGGGAGCGCGGCCGTGGGCGGCTTCAACCCAGTCGACGTCGATGTAGTTGTAGGCGAAGACGGCACATCCCACGGGGGAGATGCCGACGGTGCGGTCGGTGAGGTTGAGCTCGGCGATCACCTCGGCCAGAAGCTTGTGGATCACACCGTGGCTGCAGCCTGGGCAATAGTGCATGTGCACTTCCTCAAGGAGCTCGGGTTTGGAGTAGACCTTGTTTTCCGGGCGGATTATATCTTGGATTTCCATTGGTTTCAATAAGGGTTAGAGACTTACTTGCTGATTAACTTCTGCTCGAGGGCATCCACCACCTCTTCGGGGCTGGGGATGATGCCGCCGAGGCGGCCGAAATGCTCTACGGGGAGGGAGTCGTGGACAGCGAGACGCACGTCCTCGATCATCTGTCCGGCGTTAAGCTCTACGCAGAGCACGCCTTTCTTGCCCTCGGCGGCGCGGCGTACGGCCTCCGTGGGGAAGGGCCAGAGGGTGATGGGGCGCACGATGCCCACCTTGATGCCTTTCTCGGCGGCGAGCTCCTTGGCCTTGGTGCAGATGCGGGCGATGGAGCCGAAGGCCACGATGAGGTAGTCGGCGCCTTCGACGTCGATCTCCTCCCAGCGTGTCTCGTCGCGCTCTATCTGGCGGTAGCGGTCCTGAAGCTGGTGGTTGATCACCTCCATGCGGGAGGATTCCAGCTCAAGGCTGGTAATGACGTTGCGTTTGCGTTCCCCTTTTCTTCCTGTCGCCGCCCAGGGGCACTGTTCGCGGATCTGATCGTCAGTGCGGCGCGGACGCGGTTCGGGAAGCACCACCTTCTCCATCATCTGGCCCACGATGCCGTCGGCGAGGATCATGGCGGGGTTGCAGTATTTGAATGCGAGGTCGAAGCCGAGACCTACGAAGTCAACCATCTCCTGGACGGTGGAGGGAGCGAGCACGATCAGGTGGTAGTCGCCGTGGCCGCCGCCCTTGGTGGCCTGGAAGTAGTCGGCCTGCGAGGGTTGGATTGTGCCGAGGCCCGGGCCTCCGCGCATCACGTTGAGGATGAGGGCCGGCAGCGAGGCTGCGGCGATATAGGATATACCCTCCTGCTTGAGGCTGACGCCAGGCGAGGATGATGATGTCATGACGGCTTTGCCGGAAGCGGCTCCGCCGTATACCATATTGATGGCGGCCACCTCAGATTCAGCCTGGAGCACCACCATGCCGGTGGTCTCCCAGGGCATGAGCTCCTCGAGAGTTTCAAGCACTTCCGACTGGGGAGTGATGGGATAGCCGAAGTAGCCGTCGCAGCCGTAGCGGATAGCGGCATGGGCGATGGCCTCGTTACCCTTCATTAGTCTTACCTCTTCTTTCATATTCAGTATGAATTGTGTGTATTCTTTTGGTTAGATCGGTATTATAAGATACTGTGTGAAGCCGACAGCGGAGCCCGCGGTCAGTCTACTTTGACGCGATATACCTCTATGCAGGCGTCGGGACATACCCAAGCGCAGGAGCAGCATCCTGTGCAGGAGTCGGGGTTGGCCATGTAGGCATAATGGTAGCCACGGTCGTTCACTTCGTTGGGCTGCAGAGCCAGCGTCTTGGTGGGGCATGCCACCACGCAGAGGTTGCAACCCTTGCATCGTTCGATGTTGACGGTAATTGCGCCTTTTACTTTTGCCATGTCTATTGTGTGATTATGGTGTGATTGTTAGGTTCCTTGTGTCTTGGAAGCGCCCTTTCGGAGCCTCCTTTGATTGGGTCTACAAAATTAATAAAAAAAGGGAGGCCGGAAGTGTTTCAACGATATGTTTTGCAACATAAAGTCACTCCTCCGGCCCTGTTCGCGGCTTATCCGCGCCGCTTCTCCAGCAATTCAGCAAGGCGGCGCATCCCCTCTGTGGCCGTGGCCTTGATCACGGTGACTCCGGGAGGGGTCGGCGCGGGGTTCGGGTCGATGTAATAGACGGGCACTCCGTGGCGCACGTAATGCAGCAGTCCGGCAGCCGGATAGACATTGAGCGAGGTGCCGATCACCACGAAGATGTCGGCCTCGGCAGTGAGCTCCACGGCCTTCTCGATATTTGGCACAGGCTCCTGGAAGAAGACGATGTGGGGGCGCATCAGGTCGCCGTTGCGCCCGCGTGTCTCCGGAGTGGTGGAGAGATGGTCGATGTCGAGGCTCTCGATGTAGTCGGGGTCGGAGACGGAGCGTATCTTCATCAGCTCGCCGTGGAGATGGAGCACGTGGCTGCTGCCGGCACGCTCGTGAAGGTCGTCGACGTTCTGTGTGATCACCCACACGTCGTAGTCTTTCTCCAGGTCCACGAGCGCCTTGTGGGCGGCGTTGGGCTGCTTGGTGATCAGGTCCTTGCGCCGCGCGTTGTAGAAGTCGTGCACAAGGGCCGGGTTGCGGCGGAAACCGTCGGCCGAGGCCACCTCCATCACGGGATAGTTTTCCCAGAGCCCTCCGGCGTCGCGGAAGGTGGTGATGCCGCTCTCGGCGCTGATGCCCGCGCCGGTCGACACCACAAGTTTTGGCTTGCTCATATCATTAAATGTTTTGATTTGCAAATATAAGGATAAATACGATTCGATGGTTGCCGGCAAGGCGAAAATTCGCGGGATTTTTGTAATTTTGCAATCACTATGGAAGGCGAACAGTTTGACATCAGGCGCAGCAGCGCCGAAAACGATAAGGAGAAGGACATCGAGAAAGCCCTGAGGCCGCTGAGCTTCGACGACTTCGCGGGGCAGTCGAAGATCATCTCCAACCTGCGGGTGTTCGTGCAGGCCGCGCGTATGCGCGGCGAGGCGCTCGACCACACCCTGCTCCACGGCCCCCCGGGGCTCGGCAAGACCACCCTCTCCAACATCGTGGCCAACGAGCTCGGAGTGGGATTCAAGGTGACCTCGGGCCCCGTGCTCGACAAGCCGGGCGACCTGGCCGGCATCCTCATGAGCCTCGAGCCCCACGACGTGCTCTTCATCGACGAGATCCACCGCCTCCATCCCATTGTGGAGGAATACCTCTACTCGGCGATGGAGGATTTCCGCATCGACATCCTGCTCGACAAGGGGCCGGGAGCCAAGAGCGTGCAGCTCACGCTCTCCCCCTTCACCCTCGTGGGCGCCACCACGCGCTCCGGCCTGCTCACGTCGCCGCTGCGCGCCCGCTTCGGCATCAACTGCCATCTGGAGTATTACGACCACGAGGTGCTCCGCGGCATCGTGAAGCGCTCGGCGGGACTTCTGAAGACGGGCATCTCGGAGGAGGCCGCCATGGAGATCGCGCTGCGCAGCCGCGGCACTCCGCGTGTGGCCAACGCCCTGCTGCGCCGCGTGCGCGACTTCGCGATGGTGGAGGGCAACGGATTCGTCGACATCAATATCGCACGCCGCTCGCTCGAGGCGCTAAACATCGACCGCTACGGGCTCGACGAGATCGACAACCGTATCCTGCTCTGCATCATCGACAAGTTCAAGGGGGGGCCGGTGGGCCTGACCACCATCGCGACGGCGCTCGGCGAGGATGCCGGCACCATCGAGGAGGTCTACGAGCCCTTCCTCATAAAGGAGGGATTCCTGAAGCGCACGCCACGCGGACGCGAGGCCACCGATCTGGCCTACCGCCATCTGGGACGCGTCAACCCCCTCTCGCCCGACTCCCTCTTCGATGATCTCGACTGATAAATAATGTAGTATTCACCAGCGTGACGGTTTCCGACAGGCGGACGCTTTGAAAAGCGTCCCTGCATGCCGGGCAAGTCATGGCAGCATGAAATAATCAATAATGTCTGGAATAAGGTCATTGGCCAAGGAGACCGCCGTGTATGGTCTCAGCAGCATCGTGGGGCGTTTCCTCAACTGGTGTCTCGTGCCCCTCTACGTCTATCTCTTCCCCGCCGAGGAATACGGCGTGGTGAGCTATCTCTACAGTTTCACGGCGGTGGCGCTCGTGGTGCTCAACTACGGCATGGAGACGGGTTTCTTCCGCTTCGCCAACAAAGATCCGGAGCCGGAGAAGGTCTACACCACGGCCCTCTGGTCGGTGGGAGTCACCTCGCTGATATTCATCGTCTTGCTGACGATGCTCCTCGCCCCGGTGGCCGATGCCATGCTGCTGCCCGGCGACGGCCTCTACGTGTGGCTGCTCGGAGTGACGGTGGCTGTCGACGCCTTCTCCAACATACCTTTCGCCTATCTCCGCTATAGGAAGAAGGCCTTCACCTTCGCGGGCATCAAGCTGCTCAACGTCTTCCTCACCATAGCGCTCAACCTCTTCTTCCTGCTCGGCTGCCCGGCGATCGCGGAGCGCTGGCCCGGGTTGATAGGATGGTTCTACGACGCGGCTGGAGGCAGCTCTTTCGGCATCGGGTGGATCTTCGTGGCCAACCTGATCTCGACGCTGGTGGTGCTGGTGTGCCTTCTGCCGCAGCTCGTGGGGCGGAAATGGCGCTTCGACGGCACGTTGCTGCGCACTATGCTGCGCTACAGCTGGCCGCTGCTGGTGCTCGGCGTGGCGGGCATCCTGAGCCAGAACATGGGGCAGATGATCATCCCCTACCTTTTCATGGGGGAGGAGGAGGCCGCCCGCGGCATGGTGGGCATCTACGGCGCCAACATCAAGATCGCCATCGTGATGGTGATGTTCACGCAGGCGTTCCGCTACGCCTACGAGCCCTTCATCTTCTCTAAGGCGAAGGAGGCGGGCGATGACCGGCGTACGGCCTACTGCGACGCCATGAAATACTTCATCATCTTCGGGGTGCTTATATATTTAGGAGTGATGAGCTATCTGCCGATACTGAAATACTTCATCTCTCCGGGCTACTGGGAGGGACTGGGCGTGGTGCCGGTGATGATGCTGGCGGAACTCTGCTTCGGTGTCTTCTTCAACCACTCGCTGTGGTATAAGCTTACCGACCGCACGCAGTGGGGGATGTATTTCTCGCTGTTCTGCTTCGCGCTGATGCTGGTGCTCAACGTGTGGCTGGTGAGGGCGATCGGCATTCCCGACGGCTACATGGGCTCGGCATGGGCGGCTCTGGTGAGCTACTTCGCGGTGATGGTGCTCTCCTATTTAGTGGGGCGCCACTACTATCCGCTCCCTTATGAGCTGGGACGCATCGGGGCCTATGTGGCTCTCGGTGCGGCGCTCTACGCCGGCATCTGCATGGCCTGGTGGGAGGATATGCCGTGGCTCGGCTTCGCGGTGCGCACGGTGCTGCTGCTGGTCTACGTGGCCACGGTCGGCTGGTGGGAGAATGTCCCCGTGCTCAGCCGCCTGCTCCACCGCCTCGCCCGCCGCTGACTGATATGGTGAAATATAAAGGAGGCTGTGGCGTTATTGCACAGCCTCCTTATATGAATGTGACAGGCGGTCAGAATTTTGTCACTTTCCCGCAAATCAGGATGGCTCCGGTGCTGTTCTCCTGAATGAAGAAGAGGAACGGGCTGTCGACTATGAACTCGCCTTTTTCAAAAGATGGTGAAGTGAACGTGTCATTGGCCGAGCCGGCAGCGGCAGTGGTGCCGTTCTCGTCCACCTCCACCACAACAGAATGATATACCTCGTTCATGCAGAGGTGGGAGTCTGATATCCGGCTGAAATCGGCGGAGTCTTCGAGGAAAGCCGATGAAAGGCCCATTTCCGCCAGTATGCCTCCCAGCATCTGGTCATCCGAAATGCGGAACTTCGGGATTGCGAGATTGAATTCCATGACTGAGGATTTTCCTTGTGCTTCGGAAGTGAGATCAGCAGACGTGAGTGTGGCCACTATTTCGTTGAAGTCGAGGCCTTCCTTAGGCATCATGATGACCATAGAGAAAGATCCGTTGCCATAAGGAAGCCAGATAGCGCCGAAAGAGGGGGTGTCTTTATATACTGCAACCCGACCTGAGGCATGCATCATATCGGCTTTAGATATAGAGCCGTCGATGTTATGGAAATCATCGGAATTGGTCGATGCCGGATTGAACTTCTCTTTCCATTCACCTTTGAAGCATAATGCGTTCACCGTTACCAACGGACCGAAAGCAGGGCTTTTCAGCAGTTGCTTTATCATACCATCGGTGTGGTCGGAAACCCAATTGTTGATGACCTCGTGCTGATTGCCGCTGCCGAAGTCGCAAGCTACGGTCTCCGCATCAAACAGTGTGCTGAGCTCTCGTGAGAATTCAGGATTAAACCGGAAGGATTCTGACATCCATAAGGAGTTGGCAATTTTGAGGTCGCAGAGAGCGTCTGCCCGAGGCAGCTCTTTCTGATAAGTGGAATACAAGGCGTTGAGCTCATCGATATTCGATGATCCGAGCAGCGTGAGAAATTCGTCGAGAGTATTTCCTGAAGCGCCGTTTGCCAGCATGGATAGCATATAGCCCATGCTCATGGGGCTGATGGCCTGGTTATCGTCTGACGTCTTTGATACAGTCTTAAAGAGGTCGATGGCAAACTGGTTTGATTCAGTGACGATTTTCTTCTGTTCGGATGTTAATGAGATTTGAATCGGCCTGTTGTCTGTGCGATTTTCCGGCTTGTCTCCGGATGTGCAGCTCCAGAGAGCTGCTGCCATCACCGATATGATGACATATCGCAGAAAATGATAGTTGGTCTTCATATCCGTCAAATTTATTTTTGAGGTGAATAGTTATACCAATACACTAAATTATTGTATATAGTCGTATTGTCATTATCGTCAAATCCTATATAAGTAATGTCATCATCATCCTTATCATGCCGGTTGCCGCCTATCTTGGTTGTAACAAGATAGTAACCATTCCCAGAGCCATAGCTGCCCCATACACAATGTAGATAATAAGTATATATAGCTTCTCCGGATGGACTTTCTGATGCATCTGTCACACGGCACATATAGCCATCTACGACCCATGTATGTGCTGAAGTTCTGCTTGAACCTCCGATAAGTATGGGCTTGGCATATGAATTCGTTGAATCCAGATATTTGAATATAGCGTGTGAAAACGCCACACTTGCACCACCATGAGTATAACCGAAATTATAGAATGAAGGGCCGATATTGGCTCCGTTTGTGCTGCTGCCCATGGTTAAACCTTGATAGACGGTTTTTAGATCATCTCTTAGGTTCTTTATAATAGTCGCAGCTTGGTTCGCGTTGCCGGTTTTCATTGTAGACCAGTCGTATGTGTGGCCATTGTGACTCTTGGGCCATTCAAAATAGGTCATAATCTGAGCCATTGCAAGAGGGGTACATCCGGTGGGCTCGCATATAGTCATATAATTTCCTATATGAGGGCACAAGGCATTAAATGGATCATTTTGGCCCCATGCCCGTACATATTTACAAAGCATCGGTTTCTTAACCACTGTATAGCTTTTAGATGTCTCTGGGTTTGGATTGAAAGTCGTATCCACGGGAGCAGCAGGGCTGCCGTTCATATTGGAGATGGCATCGAAAAACATTGCCAGCCCAGGATTGGACACCGTATCTTCAATCTCAAGATTGCCCTCGTCTGAGACCGCATATAAAGGATTCTCGCATTCTTTCGCCGCTATCACGGCAAATCCTGCCTCGTCTTCACAGTTTACTATGTAGAACGGATTGTTCTCATTGCCGTTCGCCCTTGTTTTGTCTATGGAATGGCACAGTCTGACAGACGAGATTTTCAAGTCTGACCTTGTCATGCCTTTTAGCTCCTGAATACAGTGGCGTGCGTAGTCAGCTGCTTTATCGGCGGATATGTAATCCTCTTGACAGGAAATGAGCACCTCGTCGGATTTCGATTGTTCCGGCATTTCATTTTGAGTGCAGCTCCAGAGGGCTGCTGCCATCACCAGTATCGGGATATAGGCTAAAATCTTTTTAAGCATGGGGCTGAAATAATATAGGTTGGTGTAGATTGTCAGTGGCGACGAGAAGAGTGGAGACCAATTCAGGAGACTTCAGTCTTACATGTCAATTCGACTACGCAAAGATAGTTATTTAAATTAATAAAAACAAATATTAATGATAAAATTCCAGGGCTGGCGCATGAGATTTAGCAAAATTTCAGTTAAAAATATGGGCGATTATG
>USHH01000033.1 GCA_900554345.1 uncultured Bacteroidales bacterium
GGTTCAGACTTGCGTCCATTGACCAATATTCCTCACTGCTGCCTCCCGTAGGAGTCTGGTCCGTGTCTCAGTACCAGTGTGGGGGGTTAACCTCTCAGTCCCCCTATGTATCGTCGCCTTGGTGAGCCGTTACCCCACCAACTAGCTAATACAACGCATGCCCATCTCTAACCATCGGAATTTTCAACCATAAAAGATGCCTTCTATGATATTATGGGGTATTAGTACCAATTTCTCAGTGTTATCCCCCTGTTAAAGGTAGGTTGCATACGCGTTACGCACCCGTGCGCCGGTCGCCACCATAGATATTGCTATCCATTATGCTGCCCCTCGACTTGCATGTGTTAAGCCTGCCGCTAGCGTTCATCCTGAGCCAGGATCAAACTCTCCGCTGTTGGTATATATCTTTCGATATCTTCTTTTCAGTTTTGTGTTGTCTCTCGGCTCCGTATATCCGCTTTCTTAATTTATCGGGACTGTCAGATTTGACGGAAAGCTCATGTCTTTCCCTGTTATTGTCTTGTCTGTTAGTCTTGTGGCATCGTTGTCATTGTCCTTCGCTTGACTTCCGGCGGCGTGCCGCTTTCCGTTTTGCGGTTGCAAAGTTACTGCCATTTTCGCCGCTGCGCAAGTCCTACATGCAATTTTTTGAGAAATTTCCGTTTTTATCCCGCCATTTCGTTGAATCTCAACCAAATCAATAAATGTTAAAATATCTTTCGTTTCGTTAAGGCAAGAACTTTCAGGCGCCCTTTTTTGTTTTATACCTTGATGCAGAGGCAAGATTTTTTGTCGACATCGCGCAAAAAAACAAATACGGCGCCCAAAAAAGGGCGCCGCAACTTATATTTATGGACTCGCAACCTTCTACCGATAGCTTAAAAGCTAAAGATTCCCGAGGGGGTCAGAACTGGAAATAGATGAAGGGAGCCACTTCCTCCGTCATGAACTCGACGACGAGCTGCACCACTATCACAAATATCAAAAGTTTTACAATCCAGGGTGACTTCACGAACAATGCCTGACATCTCTCCGCCCATGCCCTCGGGATGAAATGGAACACTATGAGAGCTCCCATCATGATGCACCACACGCTTCTCACCTGGGCAAACTGCGGAATCTGATTCCATTGGAAGTCGACAAAGATATTATGGATGATCAATACGGAATCCTCAAACGAGGCTGCACGGAAGAAGACCCACAACAAGGATACATATACAAATGTAATGAGCCAGAAGATGAAGATGGTGAAGAAATTGTCGGGAATACGCTTCAAGAGAGGCTTCGACGCCTTATGGACGGCAAGACCGACGCCATGCATGGCACCCCAGAAAATGAACTTCCACGCCGCACCATGCCAGAGGCCGCCGATCAACATCGTGAGGAAGTTGTTGACATAGGTCCTGACTGTCCCCTTACGATTGCCGCCGAGGGGAATATATACGTAGTCGCGCAACCAAGAAGAGAGCGATATATGCCAGCGCCGCCAGAAGTCCGTGAGGTTGCGGCTCTGATATGGCGAGTCGAAATTGAGGCCGAGCTTAAAGCCCATGATGAGTGCCAGACCAATCGCCATGTCGGAATATCCGGAGAAGTCGCAATAGATCTGCATGGTATATCCGAGCACCCCCATAAGAGTCTGCACACCGGTATAGACAGCAGGATCATTGAAAATCAAATCATTGTATTGTGCTATATAGTCGGCGATAACTGCTTTCTTCACTATGCCTATGATGATGAGCCATAGCCCCCCGTAGATATCATTGAGCGAGGCGCACTCGTTTTTCTCAAGCTGAGGAAGGAAATAGTCGGCACGAACGATAGGCCCGGCGACAAGAGCAGGAAAGAATGACAGGAAAAAGAGATAGTGGAGCCAGCTGGATGTAGGAGCTATGCGTCCCTTATAGACATCCACGACATAGCTGATCGACTGGAATGTATAGAAGGAAATGCCCACCGGAAGGATGATGTCGAGGGGCTGGAAATTGCCCTCCACCATCTGGTTCCAGTTCCAGAGGAAGAAATTGGCATACTTGAAATAGCCGAGGATGGAAAGGGATATGCATATCGAGAGCCACATCAAGGCAAGACGCGCCCGTCGCTTAGAAGCGCGGGCTATAGCCTTCGACAGAAGCCAGTCGACAAGCGACGTGCCGATAAGCATCAGGAAAAAGAGTCCGCTCGACTTATAATAGAAAAAAAGCGAGAAGACGACGACAAAAACCGCCATCTTGGTACGGCTTCTTTTCAGAAGGACATATACCGGCAGAAAGAAGATAAACAGCAGCCAGAAGAAGCCGCTGGAGAAGAGCATAGGCGCCTCGGGGTCGTATAGGAACATATGCCACAACGAGCCGAGTCCCTGCTGGAGATTCTGGAGATTATGGAGAAACATATCAGACGACATAGTCGGGTCTTGAAGAAAAGGCGGAAGGGCTCACTTATTGAGCGCCTTCCAGAAAAGGATATTGGTCTTCACCTTGCCGAGCGAATCAGAGGGAACATCGGCGAGGATAGGATGTGCTGATTTAGGGAGCCACCTCATGATACTGTCGACCCATAGGGCCGAGGCGGCACGCGTGGGATGTATATGGTCTTTCTTGCGCTCGAAAGACATGCCTTCCGAGCGGAAAAAGGAGCCGCGGCGACATGTGCGCTCCAGCATATCGTTGAGACCGGTGTCTTCCTTCCAGTTGGGTGGCCCGATCCAGACGTAAGGGATGGTGTCGATGACCTCGAGAATCTTCTTCACGTAAGGGAGCCTTACGGATGGATTCCTGAAGAAGATCTCGTTGCTGCCGAGAGATATGAATACATAATCGGCCTTATAGAGGCGCAGGTATTTCTCAAGAGAGTCAGACTCGGCCCATATCCTGGTGTTGCTGGAGTCCCAGTTGACGGCATGAAACTGATGGCCGTTCTGCCTGGCATACCTCTGCATGCGGATGGCGATATTGAATGTCATCGAGTCGCCGAAAAGGAAAATCGACTTTGGCGTGGAATCGGTCTTGGCTTCGGTCACCTCCTCCTCCGGCAACTCCTCGAGAGGAATGGAATCGGTCTCTACACTGTCGGCAGCCTCCGCCTTGAGCAAGGATTCGCGGAAAGGAGCCTTCTTCACATACCATCCACCCAGAGAGATGTCGTCGGCAAACGATATCAAGAAGAAAACCAAAAGCGAGACAGAGAGGATCATCCACAGTCCGAAATATCTGGATTTCATTTTACCTGAGAAAATCTTTATTCAAAATTAACGACCGTGATGCCTGCGCCGCCAAACCTAACATCCTCGTCGGAAAATGACTTGACAGCGGGATTGGCGTTGAGCATCTGGCGGATGAGGGTCTTGAGGATGCCATGCCCCGTGCCATGAAGAATCCTGACGCGGGAGGCACCAAACTGCATTGCGTCATCGATGAAATAAGTAACGGCCTGGAGAGCCTCGTCGGCCCTGAGACCGCGCACGTCGATCTCGTTCTTGAAATTGAGCTGGCGCTGGCGTATCTCGTCAGATGTCTGGCGTGACACCGACGACTGCTGGGCGACAGCGTGGACAGCAGGCTTCTCGGCTGGCTTCAGCTTCTTGAGGTCGATGCGCGTGCGGAGGGCGCCGAAAGCCACCTCCGCCATCTTTCCCTCGATTGAGAGCACCTTGCCCACCACTCCACCGTCGGACATCCTCACATAGCTGCCGGCCTCAACCGCGGCGACCTTGCGCGGCGCTGACTCAGTACGGCCATGCTGCTGACGGCGGCTCTTATGCCGTAGCTTCCTGATGCCGTCGTCGGCCTTATCGGATGCGCCACCGTCGGCTGCTACCTCAGACTTCAGCATGTCGATGTCGCGGCGCGCCGAGGCTGCGGCCTCCTTCGAGGCATTGGCCTCCCGGATATCGCGGATCGCTTTCTCGATGCGTGAATTGACTCCGGAGAGAATCTCGCGTGCCTCCTCCCGGGCGGCGTGGATGATCTCATTGCGGCGCTGCCGGAGGTCGGCCGACGTGTCTTCATAGGAAGCGAGCAGGGAGTCAAGCTTTCGTTCCTTCTCCTTGATGGAAAGACGCTTGTTGTTCCAGTAACGGCGATCGCGGGCGATGTCGAGCAGATAGCGGTCGTTGTTGACATAATCCGAGCCCACGATCTCCTGGGCATTGTCGACAATGGATTTAGGCAAACCGATCTTGCGGGCTATCTCGAGAGCGAACGAGCTGCCGGGAGAGCCTACCGACAGCTGGAAAGTGGGCTGCAGGCGCTGACGGTCGTAGAGCATGGCGGCATTGACCAGACCGTCACGGGTATCTGCGAAGCTCTTGAGATTCTGGTAATGGGTCGTCACTATGCCGAAGCAGCCCAACGAAGCGAGCACCTCGAGAATGGCCTGGGCAATCGCTCCACCGATCTGAGGCTCCGTGCCGGAACCCATCTCGTCGGCGAGCACGAGCGAGCGGCTGTCGGCGTTCTGTACGAAATACTTCATGTTGACAAGATGCGACGAGTAGGTACTTAGGTCGTTCTCAATCGACTGCTGGTCGCCTATGTCGATCATTATTTTATTGAAGATGCCCATGTGGGAATTGCTGTAGAGCGTGGGGAGAAGGCCGCACTGCATCATATACTGGACAATGGCCACGGTCTTGAGGGCTACCGACTTTCCACCGGCATTAGGACCTGAGACCACAAGAATGCGGTTGTCGGCATCAAGCCTCAGATTCATCGGCACCACCTCCCTGCCCTGCTCGCGCAGCGAGAGGAGCAGCACAGGATGCACCGCGTGAAACCAATCGAACTCCGGGACATCCTCCAGCACCGGGAGCTGGGCGTCGACCTCCATCGCATAGAGGGCCTTGGCACGGATGAAATCAAGACGTCCGAGGGCATTGCATCCCTCGATGATGTCGGCCACCGAAGGACGTATATCGTCGGCTATGGATATCAGGATACGCGTCACTTCGCGACGCTCCTCCATCTCGAGCTCGCGAAGATGGTTGGCAGCCTCCACCACTTCCGCTGGCTCTATGTATACAGTGCGTCCCGTGGCGCTCTCATCGTGGACTATGCCGGAGACCGCACGCTTGTTGGCGGCAGAGACGGGAATCACGAGGCGTCCGTCGCGGAGCGCCGGGGTGACATCCTTGTCAACGGCCCCGCTGCGGATAGCGGAATCGAGCACGCGACGCATGGTGCGCTGTATTGAGCCCTGTGCTGAGCCGATGGCCTTTCGTATGTCGAAAAGCTCCGGAGAGGCATTGTCCTTAACCTCACCGTAACGCCCGATGCTGCGAGAAATGATCTCGATAAGCTCCGGGAACAGCGGAATGTCGGCAAACAGAGAGGCAAGCCACGGAAAGCGGTATTTGCCCTGGGCGTCGCCGGAAGTCTTGTTGAAATAAGCGGAGACCTTAGCGAAATTCTCCATAGTGAGGAGCAGGTCTCTTAGCTCGAGTGCGGATAGGAAGCTGCCCGAAGCCTGGATGCCGAGCAGCGGAGCCTCGAGGTTATGGATAGTGTCGAGAGGGAAATCGCGTGAGCCCGACATTATCTTCAATGTCTCGTCGACACACGACAGGGCCAGGGAGATGTCGGGACGTGAAACGAGCATCGACATCCTGTCGACACAGAGACGTCCGGCGTCTGACTCGCATAAAGCGGACAGGCGCGACCTGACACCATCAAACCCGATTTTTAATTCAAAATCTGAAGGATATATCATTAAGCAGCAGAAAATAGGACGATGCGCGTCTGCAGCGGGAGCTGCCCTCAGACAGGAAGCGCAAGCAGGGGCATATCTTTTTCAAACAATATTTTATGTGCTATGCCGGGATTGAAAAGCCGGCTGAAAACATTTTTCTTCTTATTCGGCACGATGATCATCTGCAGCGCGGAGTCCTTCTCGAAACGCTCGAACTCGGAACGGAAATTCTTCTCGCTGAAGACGGCGGTATTGAATTTAGCTGTAGGATAATTGGATACGAGATAATCGCAGAGGGCAGCGACCTTCTTGCGGATGTCGCTTCCCGCGCGGGGATTGACGGGGATGAGGGTAAGCCGGATGTCGGGATATCCGAACATCCTCATCAGGGAGTCGATTGAAATGATGTCCTGCTGGTCGAGATTGCAGAAATAGGCGAGCCTGACAATCGACTCCACGGAATCGAAGACGCAATTCTCGGGCACAGTGAAGACCGGCACGCGGCATGAGTCGAGCACCTCGGCAGTGACGCTGCCGATCAGCTCCTCCTCCTTCTTCTCGCGGCCACGGGTGGCCATTACTACAAGAGCAGGCGGAGTGGCGCGGCAATAGTCGAGGATAACATCCTCCGGCACACCCTCCCTTACGCATGAAGTGAACTTAACGTCGGGTAGGTCGCCCTTAACGATGGAATCCTCCACCCTGACCCTGAACTTCCTCATCATCTTTTCGGCCCCCACCCTCATGTCGGCCGAGGCCTCCATGCTCGATATATTGTCGGAGAAGTCGCCCGGGATATCCTCTGAATAGGGAAGGGCACCGGCGAAATAGGGGGTTGCGAAAGCGTGGAGTAGCACAGGGTGAAGGTCAAGTCGCCTTGCCAGCTGGAAAGCGAGGCGGCATGCGAGCATGCTGTATTGTGAAAAATCGACGGGAATGAGCAGATTACCGCTCACACCCGTCATTTTCATTACAGTCCTGGAGATGCTTTCGCCATCTCCCGACTCCACCAATTTCAAGGCAAGGGGAAGATCGCTTTTCCTGATTCTCACCCTGACACCGGAATTGACGGATGAAGTGCCGAGGTCTACGTTCTCAAGACGCACAGCGATGGCATGCGCCTCAAGGAAAGTGCGCAAAGCCAGAGCCCGTTCATAGGTATGAATGGCAAGAGTTATGAATCTGTCTTCTCCCATAACGTTGAAATATTGAAATCAGAAGCGTGGCGAGCTATCGTCCGGATCAGGCTTCTTTCTTGTTTTGCTCCTCAAGAATCTTGACAGCCATATCGTAGATAGTGGTGTCGTCGAGCACAACGAGGCCACCGTCGGGACCGGGCTCGATATGCATGCCGGCATTCTTGCCAAACTGATAGTTGACGCCTCCGAAATAGTTTCTCACTGTCTGTACCGTGCAGTTAAGCTCATCGGCTATACGGTGGGTGGAGCCGTCGGGCAGACTGTCCTTGAGTCTGCGAAGCTCGTTGAATGTGATGGTCTTGCTCATTGTTTGGATGGTATTTATGAGGTTTAACGAATTTTCTGAATGCTAATTTAGGAATAATTTGTCATCCTGCAAAAAAAAACACAAAATTTTTATGAAATCAATGTGCATATTTTTTCCGGCAGCGTCAATGACGCGTCTGCAGGAATGAGCCACGGGGTCACGGATACCCGATCACGCGGAAGTCGGAAGCCGGAATCCAACCCACGAAGTCGCTGTTAAGGCGCACCTTATACCACGAGACGCTGCCCTCGGCGTCGACCTCTTCGGAGACTATATCCAGACGGGTGCCTCTGGTGAGCGGAGTGGCCACCGGACCGGAGCCTTCGGAGGGCTCAGTAAGCAGATCGACCTTGAAAGCCATCACCACACCGCGGTCGGAACTGGCCCCGGCCCTCGCCGCTGAGAAAGCGAAAATGATGAAGACGACGGAGAATCCGGCAAATATCATGCCCGCGAAGAAACCCACCTTGCGGGCAAACACGTTACGGGAGAATATATAGAGGGCGGCGAAGCAGATGAAGAGCACGAAAGCCATTGCCGAGAAGACAGCCCAATAGTCGGACGTGCGGTCTTGCGCCACCGATTTATGCAGACCCTGAAAGAACGACATCTCATCGGGCGTCACCTTATATTTCCTGCCTTTCAGCTCGGCCTTGTTGGCGTCTTCTATCTTGGAGGCGAGATAATCCAGATTGTTGTTGATGGCCTCCGAGGAGGGATCAAGCCTACGTGCTCGCTCATACGACAGGCGGGCAAGGCCCCAGTCGCCGGCCTTGAAAGCGGCATTGCCGAGATTGAAGAGCAGAGGGGCGGAATATCCCTGGCTCTCCATCACATCCACATAGGCGTCGACGGCAGCCTGATAGTCGCCGCGGCTGTAGGCGGAATCAGCATCGGCCAAGGTCCTGGCGCCATGACACAAGGGGACGGCAAAGAAGAAAAACAGAGTCAGCACCCACGCCGTGATATTATTTTTCATTGTTCTTTCCTTTGTTAGCTTTAAACGAAGATTCCAGTTGATTGATCACATTGACGCCCTCATCGTAGACCTGACGCATGGAGACGGAGGAGGAGGAAGAGGAATATTTGGCAAACTCGCACTCGTCGAGCAGTGAGATCAGCGCGTCGATGCTTTCGTGGGCCACACCGTATTCCTCGAGCACCGACCTGACGTTGTCGCGGGAGAGTTCAGAAGTGGGCATCCTGAGTTTATGCGAGAGATAACCCCAGAGGGCGGTGAGCATCTCGTCGTAGAAGTGATCGCCGTCGTCGCGCCGCAGACACTGCTCAGCCTTGCGGAGGCTCTTGCGTGCTATGGAGCCGGCCTTCCTGCTCCTCACGGCCATGATGTCGGAATTGAGACGCAGATAGCGACGATAATAGATTACAGAGGCTATGAGCAGAGCCACCGGAACGATATACCACAGCCAGAAAGCGAAGCCGCGCACATACGGACGATAATGTGGCGTGAGATTCATGTCGACGGGCATAAGCTTGTCGTCGAAAGATTTTCTGGCCAGAGTCTGCGACTTGGCCGATCCCTTTCCCTGGCCGACATTTATCTGATAGCCTAAAGCCGTCGATTTCTCATACACCCCGGAGCGTGGATTGAAATACGTGAGTGTGACGGATGGTATCGAGAAGGAGCCGCTCTCGAGAGGCATGAAGGAATAGTCGAACCTCGAGGAGCCGCTGACATTTGACGAGCCTACAGTGGCGTTGACCTCCGGTGTGGCCGAATAGACCTCGAGCTGGCTCGGATAAAGCTTGTTGAGGTCGGGCAGCGTGACATACTTCAGATTGCCTGTGCCGGTGACGGTATATACTATCGAGGCGGCCTGGTTGCTCATGAACTGCTGCTGCGGCAGCGACGACGTGATCTTGAACTCACCTACGCCGCCCGAGAAATCGGCAGGCTTGGGGAGCGGGAGAGGGTTGACCTTCACCTGAAGGTCGTTGGGCGTGACATTGAGCTGCAACGGCTTGGGCACCGACATACGGCCGAACCACGGATCGTGGAAATACTCCCTCTCGTCGACGCTCACGGTATAGGTGTTGCCGGTGATCTTAAGCGTGCCGGCCATCTGCGGGAAGATGATGTAGCGCGCTATGATTGCTGTCGCGTAGGTCTTACCGTTGACCGTCTCGTAAGAGAGAGACGATGAAACGTCTTTCGACTCCTCGACCACAAAATTCTCAAACTTAGGAGCAGCCGTAGCGCCGATAAACTTGATGGCGTCATAGGTGGTGTAGAGCTTCACAGTATAGACGAGGGCCTCCTGCTCATAGGCTGTAGACTTCGAGATATTGGCTTTCAGATAAAGGTTGCCGTCGCCCTTTCCGATGAATTTTGGTTTACCGGAGTCAGGGGTGCCCGAAGCAGAGGTCTGCGGCCCGGGCTGCTGTTGCTGTCTTGCTGACGCATTGCCTATGTGATAGGATATCTGGTTGCTCTTGACGCCACCGACGCTGACCGGGCCGAAAGTGTAGCTACCCTCCTTCTGCGCCCTGAGGGTAAGAGTATATATGAAGCTCGACGACTGAGTGACCTTTCCGTTGACACTCGTGACGGAAGTGGACTGACCCGTGCGGTCGAAATACATCACCTTCGCGCCGTCGACGGCTGAAGGCCGCGAGGGGGCGGCGTCGAGATTGCTCACCTCATAGGTGATGTAGAATATGTCGCCGACCTCGATGGCACGCTTTCCTCGCGGGGCATCGACGGAGAGCCGCACGCTCGCACCGAACGCCACTGAGGCGACGCCGAGCAGCACTGCAAGAATAATATGTCTGAAACGCAACATAACGTCTAAGTATTTCCTAAGTTAAATATATACGTCATTCATATCTCCTCATACTGAGGAGCGGATGGCTCCGCCTCTCTGGAGGCATCGCCGACATCCACGTCGAGAGGAGCCGACGTGACGCATTCATAGCGGGAAGTGGCATTGTTGAAGAAGCAGAATGTGGCGGGCTGGATGCGGAAGCGTCCGGTGGAAGACGGACAGAAGACACACTCGATCTCGATTTCCGACCACAGCTCACCATCCTTGATGAAATGATTGTAGACCGGGGTCTCCGACTTAAACCTCAGCTTGCTGTCGAAAAGGGAATGGATTTCAGGCAGCTGCGCCTTCTCGAGGTTGCCCCTGCCGCATATAGTGAAGAGCACCACTGCATCCTCGTCATTGACAATATTGCCTTTAGGGAGCTCAACGGCGATCTCAAACTCTCCTACAGCCCCGGAGAAACCGTCGGGGACCTTCTTATGGGGCAAAGCGGAGACCTTGAGCGAGAGGTCAGGAGCTGTGAGCTGGTATTCCTTGACATCGGCGGGAATGATGTCGCCCCAGACAGGATCCACGCCAATGCCTCCGAGTGCGACCCCGACCACAAAAGAAGGGGCCTTGACATTATATTTTCCTTCCCTTACCGGGGAGAGGAAATATCTTGCCACCACGGCGGTATATTCACCGCCATCGCCGTCGGGAGACTCGGAAATGCGATTGTCGGGAGCGAGCGGATAGCTCACCAGACCGTCGAACGACGGCTCCGTGACGGCCATCACCCCTGCGATGTCGGGAGAGGATGAATGCAACACCACATCGTAGGCTACCATCTCGCCGACCACAGCCTTTTTCGTGGAGAGCTGCGACGACAGGTAGATTTTAGGCGACGATCCTTCGGCATACGAAGACACCGGAAAACCGCTCATCACCCCCAGAAGGCAAAAGACCGTAAAGCCCACATAAGACATTCCCTTCATGACTATCACCAGTTTTTGCGGTTATGGTTTCTTCCGCGCGACTTGTCGCCCCTGTTGGTGCCCACACGAGCGCGCGTCTGGTTTTCCTTGTTCTCGATAGCCTGGAGGATCTGGTCGGCTGTCTGCTGGTTGAGCTGCTGATCCTGCTGCTGTTGCTGCTGGTCCTGCTGCTGGTCCTTGTTATCCTGATTCTGGTCCTTGTTCTGGTCCTGATTCTGATCCTTGTTCTGATCCTTGTTCTGGTCCTGATTCTGATCTTTGTTCTGGTCCTGATTCTGGTCCTGATTCTGGAGTTTCAGCTGGGTGATCCGCAGGTTGCGGCGTGCGGCGTCATCGGCAGGATTGAGACGCAATGCCTGCTTGTAAAGCCCGAGGGCGTTCTGGTAATCTTCCGCATTGAATGCCACATTTCCGAGATTGAAGCTCGCCATGGCGGCGAGTTTCGGCTTCTCGGCGCCCATCGAGGCGATCTGCTGGAGATTTTTCAGGCCGGTCTCGAGCATCTCCTTGGCCTTCGGCGTGGTGTCGGCGGGATTGGTGCCGAGACGCAGCTGCGTGAGGCCGAGATTGTAACGTCCCACCGGAGAAGCTGCATTTGCCTTCAGCGCGTCCTGGTATTTAAGGAGCGCACGCCTGTACTGACCACTGTTGTAGAGCTTGTTGCCCTCCGTAATCAGCTTGCGCTCCTTGCGCACCGACACCGGCTTGTCGGCATAGGCCGGGAAAATGAAGCCCATGCAGAGGGCGGCCACCAGTATATATAATACGTTTCTTTTCATCATTTATCCTCCTTTTTGAAGAAAGTGATTCTGTCGAGCCAGCTGATCTTGCGGTCGAGCACGAAGACATCGACCACGAGGAGCGCGAGCGCGATCCAGACGAAAATATAGAAGAGCTCATCGTGGACAGCTGCGAGACTCGATTCGAGAGCCGTCTTCTTCACTGTGTCGAGCTGCTTGTCGAGCTCGTTGAGGGCGTCGCCGTTGGAGGCGTTGACATATATGCCCTTGCCTTCCTTTGCGATCTCGGCCGCAAGATCCTCGTTAAGGGCAGTCATCACGGGCTGCCCTGTATCCGGATCAATGAGATAGCCGGACTTCCCGAGCGGAATCGGCACGGGAGTGCCAGAGCCGAGACCCACGACATCAATCTGGATGCCGCTCCGGGCTGCACTCTGTGCCACCTTCATCACATTCTCGGAATCCTCCAGCTCCTCGGCATCGGTAATAAGGATAATGGCCTTGCCGATACGCTTGTCCTCGCTGAAGGAATTGGCTGCCATGTCGATGGCTGCCGCGATGTTGGTGCCCTGATTGTCGACCTGCGACGGATCGATGGAATTAAGGAACATCTTGGCGGAAACATAGTCGTTGGTCACCGGGATGAGGGTGTAGGCGTCTCCGGCATAGACAATAAGGCCCACCCGGTCGTTGTCGAGGCGGTTGATGAGCTTCTCGAGGATGAGCTTGGCCGTGCGCATCCTGTCGATGCCCTGCGGGTCGGCCGTCGACGAGGCCAGCATGGAGTTGGAGGCATCGACGGCGATCACCACCTCAATACCCTCCTTTGTGGTCTTCTCATCCTTGACGCCACCCCAGGGACGCGCGAAAGCGATTACGAGCATGGCGAGAGCTGTCAGCTGCACGATGATCTTGATGACCGGCTTGTAGGGAGAGACCTGAGGCATCAACGGGGCAATGACTCTCAGGCGCCCGAATTTTTTCAGGTTTCTGCGCCTGGCGTATCTCGCCCACATATACAGCAGGAGATATGCCGGGATGAGCAGCAGCAGCAACAGGAGTTTTGGATATGCGAAACTAAACATCTGCAAAATGAGTCAATGAAAAAAATTAACGATACCTCAGGGGATGCGTCGCAAAGCCGTGTATCGTATTGTCATGGCCAGACAGAGGGCACAGAGGGCCACAAGCAGCCATGGCATGAAATTCTCGTCGGTGGTGGTATAGCGGTCTACATCAAGTTTTGTCTTCTCGAGAGAGTCTATTTCGGCGAAGACCTCCTGGAGCATCCGTTCGTCGGTGGCGCGGAAGAACTTGCCGCCGGTGGTCTGGGCGATGTTGCGCAGTGACTCCTCGTCGATCTTGGTCTCCATCGTAGTGGTGGAGAAGCCGTAGGGGTCGGTGACGCTGATGGTGCCGTTGGTGCCGACACCGATTGTGTAGACCTTGATACCCTTCTGCCTGGCGATGGTGGCGGCAGTGGACGGTGGCACCTCGCCGGCATTGTTGGTGCCGTCGGTGAGGAGGATGATGCTTTTCGACTTGGCTTTGCCCGATGCTATACGGTTGACGGCGCTTGCGAGGCCGTCGCCGATGGCGGTACCGTCGTTGAGGTCGCCCATCTCCACATTCTTTATGGCGTTGACAAGGGCTGCGCGGTCGTTGGTGAGCGGCATCAGCGAGAGGCTCTCGCCTGCGAAGACCACAAGGCCCATGTTGTCGTCGGGACGCTGGCTCACAAACTTTGTGGCCACATCCTTGGCGGCTGCGAAACGTGACGGACGGAAATCAGTGGCCGACATACTGCCAGAGATGTCGAGAGCGATTACGATATCAGTGCCTTCTACACGCGAAGTGCGGTAATGGTCGAATGTCTGTGGCCTTGCGAGAGCCACAATCATCGCGCCTATCGATACGAGAATCAGGGCAAACACCACATGACGCAGCCACTGGCGCCAGCTGCCGTGAAAGCCCTTGAACATCGAGAGGGTCGACATCCCTATCGACGGGTCGGAATCACGCTGCTTCCATACATACCATGCGATGAGCGGCACGTATATAAGCAGCAGCCACAGCAGGGCGGGATATTTGAGCATCATTTTCCACCTCCTTTCCTGTTGTCGGCAGCCGGAGCCGCCTGCGTCTTGGCATCGCCGGCCTCCTTAGAAGCCTCGGCCACCACAGGCACGGGTTTCGTCTCCTCGACAAAACGCACGGCATTGTCATAGGCCGCTATGTTGTCGGCCGGGAGGGGACGCACCTTGGCAAACTTAACAAAGTCGGCCACACTGAGGATCTGCCTGATATAGTCGCGTTTCTCACGCACGTCGCCGAGCCCCTGAAGGGTCTCCATAATCTGGCGCGACGTCATCTCCATGGCATTGACACCGAATCTCTTCTCAAGATACACACGAAGGATTTCGGTGAGCTCGGTGAAATATTCCTTCTCCATCCCCTGGGCCCAGAGGTTCTTCTCCTTGAGCTTCACGAGGGCATCCATAGCCACGTCGTAGGGGTTGGGCTCCGGTTTCTTCGGAAGGATCGCTCCCTCCTTCCTATATCTCCTGACAGCCCAGACGGCAGCCGCCACAGCGAGGAGAATCAGAATGACGAGCCACCAGAAATCGACTATGAAATCCGGGAGGAAATCGAAAAACGACTTACCCTCCGGCTCAGCCACCGGGGCGAGCGGAGCTATCTCCGAGTCAGCGGTGAGTCCCGGCACAGGGAGCACCTTAAGGTTGAGGAGGTTAGATCTGGCAGTGTCGCGGCCCGAGACATAGACGAAAGCCGGAAGCTGAAAGCTGCCTGAGTCGAAGGCCTGGAGCGGCACCTGATAGTTGATCTGAATCCTGCCGGAGCCGATTTCAGCGGTATCGCGCTTTATCGATGTGCGGAGCTCGATGCTGTCGCCGCAGATGCCCACATATCCCGACTGCGAGGGAGCCGCGAACATGGGGAATTCCCCCTCTGCCGAAGCATCCTTCACCACCTCGAGGCGAAGCATCGTGATATTGCCCATCATAAGCTGCACGGAGTCGAGCCTGGCCGTCACCGAGGGGACGGCTGCGCTGGCTGCCGATGCGAAGATGGCCAGACAGCAAAAAATAGAAATTATATGGTAACCAAATCTCTTCATCTGAGATATAGATAACAAAATTGATATAAAATCACCTGGTGGCACGGTTTCTGAACAGGCCAAGCAGAGCCTTCACATAGTCTTCGTCGGTGGTCACGGCGGCGAGGTCGACACCGCAACGGCCGGTGACTGAAGAGAGATTCTGCTGGCGGGCATACCATGCCTTCTCGTAGGTGCGCCTCACCTTTGCCGAGGAGGTATCCACCCAGATATCGGCGCCGGTCTCCATATCGCGCATCCTCACGAGTCCCACGTCGGGAAGCCTGGCGTCGCGCTTGTCGTAGACCTGTATGGCCGCCAGGTCATGCTTCCTGTTGGCGATCGACATGCTCCTGAAAAAGTCGTGGGAGTCGATGAAGTCGCTGAGAAGGAAGGCTGTACACCGCTTCTTGAGAGCATTGGTCATGAACTGTAGCGCCACATCGATGTCAGTGCCGCTGCTCTGCGGAGTAAACTCGATTATCTCGCGGATGATAAGCAGGATATGTTTGCGGCCTTTCTTCGGAGGGATAAACTTCTCGATGCGGTCGGAGAAGAAAATCACGCCCACCTTGTCGTTGTTCTGTATGGAGGAGAAAGCAAGAGTCGCGGCGATCTCAGCCATCATCTCCTTCTTCGCCTCGCCGACAGCGCCGAAGTCGCGGCTGCC
>USHH01000034.1 GCA_900554345.1 uncultured Bacteroidales bacterium
GATGGACGAGGGCTGGGGCAGCGCGGACTTTTTGGACGACAACGCCCCCGGCGCCGTGGGCGGCCCCCAGACGGTAGATGTCGAACTTTACGTCCTCCTTGCGGATATCATCCGGATTCGGAGTGTCGGTGATATGAGCTGACACGAGGAAAGATCCATTAGACGAACCCCTTGTCCATTCATACTTCCATGTCTGCTGATTCATCATATAAAACCAGCTTCCTTCTCCTTCCATATTATCACCGTCAATTACGAATGGAATGACGCCGGAGGTAGAAGTGGCCGCATAGCCGAAGAAATATGTATTATCAGGATTTAGCCTGATTGGGTTGTCAAGCTTGACAGTGATCCAGGAGCCCACCTCGTAATCGCTTACGGTGTAGTCCATTCTTACAAGCTGTGTCTGCTGTCCGAAGACATTCTCTTCCCAAATCAAGGGAGAGTAAGTCGTGGCGGCATTGGCATAGAATTTGATGCTGTCAAACCAGAAATCGCCATATGAATAATTTATTCGCCTTTCGGGCAATGAACGCTGACCTACTATATACTCGGTTCCCGGCTGTAATCCGTATTCCGTCGTCGGAATCTGGTCGCCCACGAAGAGATCGGCAGTGATGGCCGAGGAAGGCGCTTCCCATGCAAGACGAGCTTCGCTTATATAGTCGACAGCATCAAATTCAGAAGGTGCCGGGGCGGCGAACGCCAGAGTCACGTCTTCAATGGTCTCATTGCTGTCAATTGTCACGGAACTGATGCTGGTGGTGTAGAATGGTTTGAGCACAACAATCTTATAATCAGCGAATCTGACATTTTCAAATGCAACCTGGTTAGTGCCGGTTTCAATTGTCTTACTAAGAGATTTACCATCACCGATAAGATTGACGACAGCACCTTCGGCATTTCCAAAATCGGAAAATACATTTATCGTCACAGTTGCATAATGCCCTTTATCTATGCCATCGGAGAATGTAGCGGCAGAATTCACACCGGAGCCTCTCTTGGAGCGGTTGCCGTAGAAGGAAGTTACGGCAAAGCGGTATGGTTGGTCATCGAGGTCTTTCCATGTCTCGTCGACAAAGCTCATCTCGGTCACGGGAGTCTCGTTGAGCTTCGTCCATGCCCATGTGCCGAAATCCTCTTCGCCCGGTTCGAGACGGTAGACGTTGTATCCCTTCACCTCCGTGCGAGGCGGAATCTTTGTGAGCGGGCAATATGCAACCGGAGAGTCAAACAGTTCAAAGCCGGACTGAGAGAGGGGCGCGGTCTCCGGTTTCCTGTTTCCGGCAGCCATGACATCGTCGATGGTTACGGGATCTCCGAGACGCATGGCGCGTGTCGGCTCATCGGAGGAGAGCCATTCCACAGGCGCGGAATTCAGGAAATTGCCAAAAGTAGCCCGGATGCTCCAGTTGTAGTTCATCTGACCGGGAAGCATTTCATGGGCTGTGGTCCATGCATTCATCTCGGGATCAAACAGGCAGTCGCCACCTTCAACAACCGGGCCGTAGTCAAATCCGATTGGGAAAGCTCCGGATAGAGCCTCCACGCTATAACCCACCACGAGGCTCAGACCAGGATCCACCTTACAAGGTTTCGAGAGTGTGAACTCATTCCATGAGCTATATGACTCCGGTTCTATTTCCTCTTGATATACCAGGGATTCGTTGCCAGGCTCGCCCTGCCATACAGAGAGAGTATAACTTGAGCAGGACATTGGCACGAAACTTATTGATTGAATATAATAGTCGCCGTCCACACCAAGTTCATTGATCTCATCGACAGAATAGCGATGGCCAACATTCATGGTGTAGGCGCCACCGAAGTTACCTGCCACCGAATCGCCACTCTTGGTGGCAATCACATTCTCGATAGGGGCTTTCCATGAGATCTCGGCATAATCACCCTTATCAATGGCTGTCACGCTATATGGAGCAGCCGTAACGGGATTAAGTGTGATATTCTCCCATTCGTAAGGGGTGTCAGCAGTGCCTCTGAACTGCATTCCTCCATAGGATCCAGTGGAATAGCCGTCGGCCTCAATGGTGAACACAGGATAAGCCTTATTGGCATAAACGCCTTCAATCTCGAATTTTCCTTCCTCGTCGGTAACTGCCGTTAGCTCGTTATCGCCTGAAAGGAACAACGTTGCACCGGCAATCGCGTTGCCGTCGGCATTGTTGATGATATTTCCCTTGAAGGTGATCTCTTCGAGTTTCCTGAGCGTGAAGTCAATGACGCCAGGTCCGTCGGGAGTAAGATAGGTATTACCGCTGACATCGTTATATCCCTTCATGGAGGCATTCAGAGTCGTGTAGCCAAGCGGATGGTACGGAATCTCATATCTGCCGTTCTCATCGGTCAAGGTCTTGAGTTCTGAAGTGTTGTAGCCGGCGCCGCTAATCTCTACCCCTTCAACGGGGTTGCCGTCTGTATCCTTTACTGTACCACTTATCGAAGTAGTGTTGGAATAATCAATAAAGAATATGGCATTGGGCACATATCCGCAATAGTTTCCGATATGAGAGTTTGGTTCGGAGTTTTCCTCCATATATGATCCGGAGGGCATCACTCTGGTGGCACCAAGACCGTATTCAGAAACGTACGAAGACATGCCGAAGCCACCCTGGAGCATCAGACTGGGATCATTGTCTCCCACAACAAGCACGCACAGGTTTCCACCTGCGTATTCAAATGGAGTATCAAAAGGAATCTCCAGTTCATAGACTCCACGTTTGAGATCGACAGGTCCTTCAAACACCTTTGTGAGGTCGGAGGGAGAAACCCATCCGGAGAAGAGATTATCCTGGTCGGTATTGCCGACATAGAGGCGGAAGGGCACGGCGGGATAGTCCTGGTCCATACCGAAACGCACCTTGAATGCTATTTTATTCAAAATTCCTGCGATATTTCCGAAATCCTCCCCCTTATAAATGGTCTCGCTGTAGATTTTTCCATAATTCTGGAAAGGAGCGACGTCAGAGACATCTGAAGACGTGCCTATAGTTATTGCACGGATTCCTTCCTTCTGAATATTCATTCTGACAGGAAGAGAAGTATTGTCTTTCTCGCACTGGTCGCCGTCCATTACGACACGGCCGCGAACGGCGAACTCACCGATTACCTCGGGCACTGTCCATTTGATGTTGGCGGTGGCGGAAGCGCCGGAGCCCAACGGACGGGAGACAGTCTGCTCGCCGAGCACGTTGTTGTCATCGTCGATAAGCTGCACCGTGAACGGCGAGGAATTGCCTGAGCCTTTGTTGGTATAGGTCACGCCGGTTGTGAGCTGGTCGCCGGGAGAAGGCGCCGTGTTGAGATTTGTCACTGATGTGGCCTCCATATTGCTGTCGAAAATCTCCTCTATACGGAAATCATCCATCCATACGAACTTGTCGGCGTTGAAAAGATGCCATGCGAAATAGAAAGTTCCTGTCTCGTCAGCTGTGAATTCCGCTTCGACAGGAGAGAACTCGGGTGAGCAGACATCGGTATAGGAAAGCACGCTGACGGTCTGTCGCTCTGTATTTTTCTCTTTTCCATAAGTATGGCTCATGCTCCAGGAGCCATACTCGTGACTCTTAACATAGAAAGAGGAGCGGTATCTCTTCCCTTTCTCAAGATGCACTGGCGGCGAGAAAAGTGTCTCGTCATATATATCGTTGATTGTAGGAGGATTGTAACCTATGGCCGAGCCGCTGTTGTAGGCCTCCTTGTGACTGACTTCGAGAGTGAGGCCATCACCGTTATTGTCAACGATGGTCCATACCGGCAGCGTGGACGGGTCTTCCCATCCCTCATAAAGAGGAAGAGAGGCCACGCCCTCTACCAAGACTCCGGAAGAGACAGCTGTGCCACCGAGACCTGCCGGAGTGCGAGTAGTGACCTGATAGACATAGTTGCCGTATTCCCCAAGGTCGGTATCCTCGAAAATCTCGTCGGCAAGGTCGGTGACGAGTGTCGTGTTGCCCGGCTGACGCACCACACGGTAGGTGAGGCCTGCTGGATCATACCAACCGCCACGGACTCCGAACTGGGGCTGCTCCCAGTCGAGGGTGATTATCCCGGCCTCGGCGTCATAATCGACAGCGAGGTTCTCCGGGGCTCCGGGAAGGTCGATGCCGCAGAAAGTATTGACCACGGCAGCATCGCTCTCGCCGGTGGTGTTGCTGACCACCACGCTGTATGTGTGCTCTCCGGCGGTGGGAGCATCGTCGGTCCACGTCATCTTCTGACCGGGCTCAACACCTGTCTCTATCGAGGCGGCGAGCTGGCCGTCCTTGTAGACCTTCACTCCGGAGAGGCCATCGAGTTCCTCGCCCTGCCTGCTGAGGGTCGGGTTGGTCCACTCGAGGCCCATCGAGATCTCGCCATTCCTGCCGGGCACCTGACGGAGGTCGCCTACAGCCTCGGGAACCGCATTGTCGCTCATCATCTCCATCCGGAAGTTGTCGATGTTAAGCTCGTAGCTCAACCCAGTGCTATTCTCACGCCATGGTGTGACGTCATGGATTCCTATATAATATACTCCGTCGGAGGGCACCTCGAACTCCGCGCTCTTGTTGCCCCATTCCTGCCCCACATAGTCAAGAAGAAGTATCTTCCCTTCCTCAGGATCCGTAGGGGAGGTGACGAGATAGGTGTGCATGTCGGAGTCAAACCAGTTCTGCACATCAAACGATACCCTGTAGGTCTTTCCAGGCTCGAGTTGGAAAGCAGGAGTGATAAGCCAGTTGTCGCATCCGGTTTTGTCTTTAACGTTTTTCTGCGAAAGCCGCACACCTGAATTATACAGATACCACTCACACTGAGTGGCATTGTTGACCTGACTCCAGCCATCAAGGCTTGAGGGCTCGGAGAATTCCTCGAAGAAGGGCAACGGAGCCGTATCCGCGCTACGCGGAGAGCTGTCGCCCGATTGCCCGGCGACGCCTGCGAGGGGATTGGGAATCCCGCCGTAGAGCGCCGACAGCGTCAGGCCTCCGCAGAGGAGGGCCGACAGGGCGATGATCGGTAGTTTGTGTTTCATTTTGATTATTAGTTAGGTAATGTTGGTTGATATTACTGATGCCAAATTTATGACTTATTATCGAGAACTCTAAAATTTTTACCGTACATCCTTTTCCCATTTCAAGAAATAGATACTGAAACCGATGGTGAAGAGACTATCAGCCACTGCTTTTCATGAAAGACGGACAGATGCGGGATTGCGGCATCCTTACTTATTTCATGAAATACAGAAGCGGTTTGGAGGAAATTGGTTATCTTCGCGAATAATTTAAACGACAGCAATGAACAGTCTCCACATATCCCGTATTCTAAGAATATTTTTCCCCGCAGTCTTCATGATAGCCCTGACGACCGTGCCTCTCGAAGCGGCATACGCCGACATGGACCGCTATGTGCAGCGGGCAGAGAAGGCAATGGAAGAGAAATCGCCGGCCATGGCAATAGGAATGTATTCACAGCTGCTGAAAGAATACTCTCCCGATGCCTCCAAGGAAGAGCAGGAAAAATATGCAGCCACGTTCATGAAGGCGTCAGACGTCTGCTTCAGCCAGAACCGGTTTCTCGAGAGCCTCGAGTTCGCCACATACGGGCTGAAAGCAGCGGAGAAAGCCGGTGACAGCCACATGACAATGCGCCTTATTGGGAATATCGGGAAATTGCATGGGGCTTTCGATGATTACGAGCGATCTGTAGCTTATTACCTGAGAGGCTACCGGATAGCACTCGAGAAGAACGACCCGATTTACCAGTATAAGTTCCTGCTGAGCCTAACCACAGCTTATGCCGGGTCAGGCAATACGGAAAAAGCCAAGGAATGCTTCAGGAAGTTGATGCTCGTGCCGGTTGAGAAAGAGAATCCGGAGACCCGCTTTTTCAACAATTACCTGCATGGAATCATAGCTTCGAGTGAGAAGAATCATCTTTTAGCCCGCTTCCAACATAAATCAGCCCTTGACATAGCTACCAGCTATGGGTTTCCTCCATATTTTTCCATCAACCAGAACTGGGAGATCGGACGCACCTACCTCGCCACGCAGCAACCGGACTCGGCACAGTATTATTTCGATATAGCCCTGAAAGAGGCGTTAGGCACCAACCAGCTGGTTCACACCCCCAAGATATATCTCTCCATGAGCGAGATAGCCAAGACACGCGGGGACTCGGCCGAATACACGCGGCTGAGGCGTCTGGAGCAGGAGGCCACCGACGCCTTCTTCAACACCACGCAGTATAACTCCAAAAGGAACCAGCTCGTGGAATACGAGGAGATGGTGAAAGACTCGACCATCAGGGACCTCAACGACCGCGTCGTGATGCAATGGACTTTCATCGGAGCGGGCATACTGATAATTATTACCGTCGGGATATTCTATTTCATACTGATGAAGAAAAACAGAGACTTGAAATTCGCCAACAGCAAGCTCGTGGACAGGAACCGCGAGCTTATCAGGGCCGAGGAGGCCAACCAGCGGCTTATGGACAAGCAGCTCGAGTCGGCGGAGGCAGCCGACTCGGATCCGGAAGCGCCGGTAGATGAGTCGGCGCTGGATGCATCGCCCGAAATCATCAAGGAGGAGGGAGCGAAAACCGACGCTGCGGCACCGGATGCACCCGCCAACGAGACAAAACAAACATATCTCAAGGACGACCAGATCGAAATCCTGCTCACAAGAATACGCAAGGCACTGAAAGACAAGTCTCTCCTGTTTAATCCCGATTTCAGCCTCAATATGCTCGCCCAGGCCGTCAAGTCAAACACCAAATACGTGTCGTGGGTTATCAACCAGACCTACAATAAGAATTTCAAGACCATCCTCAATGAGCTGAGGATCAAGGAGGCATCGAAGATGCTCGATGATTTCGAGAATTACGGAAGCTACACCATCCAGGCCATCACCGAATGCGTGGGCTATAAGTCGGCCACATCGTTCATCATCGCCTTCAAGAAAATGGTGGGCATGACCCCGTCGGTCTATCAGAAGCTCGCCAAGGAGCGCCTCGCGACCGCCTCCGACTCCTCCGACACAACCGACGCTACCCATACCCCATCCTAAGCAACCCCCTATGTCTCCCGGCTTGTAGGGACATGCCTCCGGCATGTTTCCCCACCAGTACGAATATTATCAACCACGTGCCATTGTTTTCTAATAGCTTACCTTGTCGAGGATGCCGGTGAGGCGGGCGAGGAGGATACCGTAGTTGGTCATCGGCACACCCTGCTCCCGGGCCCGCTCCACCCGCGACAGGATATGGCGGGGGTTGAACAGGCAGCCGCCGCAATGCACCACCAACGCATAGGGCGTCAGGTCTTCCGGAAAATCCGTGCCCCTCACGAAATCGAACTCCCACCCCTCCCCTACCCTGCGGCGGAGCATCGCCGGAATCTTCACGCGCCCTATATCCTCGTTTTTCGGCGCATGGGTGCAGCTCTCGGCTATCAGCACCCGGCTCCCATCCCCCAGTCGCTCCACAGCCGATGAGCTCTCCACAAAGTAGTCGATATCCCCTTTATAGGCCGCCATCAGAATCGAGAACGACGTCAGCCGACTGGCAGCCGGCTTCATGGCGTAGACTTCCTTAAACACCTGCGAGTCGGTGATGACGAGCGCCGGCGGAGCCGTCAGACCCTCGAGCGCACGCGCCATAGAGGCGGGAGTGCAGCACACCGGCACGCATCCTCTGTCGATAAGCTCTCGGATGGTCTGCACCTGCGGCAGAATCAGCCGTCCCTTTGGCGCCTGCGAATCCTGCGGCATCACAAGAAGCACGATGTCGCCGGCGTCCACGAGGTCGCGCAGCAGGCTCGGGGCTCCCATGTCGGACGGCATTGCCCTCAGCAGCGCCTCCATCACCCTGTCGCGGCTCTCCACAGGATTATGGATGGATGTGGCCACCACCCCGTGGGGCATATCCTCACGCAGATCGGCTTTCGAGGCCACCTCCACTACCGGCAGCTTCCTTTTCGCAAGCTCCACGCGCCATGCTGACTCCCCGGCCTCGTCATGGCCCGTAAGAAGCATGGCTATGTCGGCCCGGTCGAGAGCCTTACGCGTCGCCTCCACCCTGCTTTTGCCGAGCTCCGAGACATCGTCGAAGCCGGCGGTGTCGATAAGTACGCACGCTCCGAGCCCCGCCAGCTCCATGGGCTTTGATACAGGGTCGGTGGTGGTGCCGGGGATGTCAGACACAAGGGAAGTCCGCTGCCCCGTCAGCATGTTGACGAGCGAAGACTTGCCGCTGTTGCACGCGCCGAGCACAATAATGTGGAGACGATTGGCCGATGCCACTGACTGAGTCATATCTTTCTCCATGTCAGAACCTGAAATCACGCTCTCCGTTCCCTATCTTACGGAGATACTCCTCCGTCTTCCCGCGCACTTTCGGATGCGGAATGCCGTCAATCGACTTCCGGATCATGGCAATGCCCTTGCTGCGCGTCTCTTCCGAGGCATAGTCCTGGAGATACTCCATGAGGGTGAGCATGGCGTTTGGGCCGCAGCAGTTGGCGATCTGGCCGTTTTTCAGCAGGGTCATGAAGCGGTCGCCGGTGCGTCCCTCGCGGTAGCAGGCGGTGCAGAAGCTCGGAATGTGGCCCGTGTCGAGCAGCCAGCCCACCACCTCGTCGAGCGTGCGGGTGTCGGAGACGTCAAACTGCTGGGTCTTCTCCGGCTCGGCTGCATATCCGCCCACAGAGGTGCGTGAGCCGCCGCTGATCTGCGAGACGCCGAGGTCGATCACCCTCTGGCGGACAGCCGCCGACTCGCGCGTCGACACTATCATGCCGGTGTAGGGCACGGCGATGCGGAGCACGGCGATGATCTTACAGAAGAGGTCGTCGGAGAGGGCATCGGGGAAATCGGCCGTCGATATGTCGTCGGCCGGGCATATACGGGGCACGCTGATGGTGTGGGGGCCTACGCCGAACCTCGCCTCGAGATGCTCGGCATGCATCAGCAGGCCGATGAAGTCGTAGCGGTAGGTGTTGAGGCCGTAGAGCACTCCGATGCCCACATCGTCGATGCCGGCCGTCATCGCGCGGTCCATGGCCTCCGTGTGCCAGGCGTAGTCGCTTTTCGGCCCTGCGGGGTGGAGCCGCTCGTAGTTGGCCTTGTTATAGGTTTCCTGGAAGAGGATGTATGTGCCGATTCCGGCGTCGCGCAGCCGGCGGTAGTTGTCGACCGTAGTAGCCGCGATGTTCACGTTGACGCGGCGTATGGCGCCGTTGCGGTGATGTGTTGAGTAGACGGTCTTGATCGACTCGAGGATATACTCCAGCGGATTGTTGGCCGGATCCTCGCCGGCCTCCAGCGCGAGGCGCTTGTGCCCCATGTCCTGGAGCGCCGTCACCTCCCGGCGGATCTCCTCCTGCGTGAGCTTGCGGCGCGGTATGGTGCGGTTTTTCGCGTGATACGGGCAGTAGACGCAGCTGTTGACGCAGTAGTTGGAGAGATAGAGCGGCGCGAACATCACGATGCGGTTGCCGTAGAAACGCTGCTTGATGTCGCGGGCCAGCTTCTCCATACGTCTTACCAGCTCAGGGTCGCCGCATTCAAGCAGCACAGCCGCCTCCCTGTGGGTCAGCCCCTTGCAGAGCTCGCCCTTGCGGAGTATCGACTCCACCAGCTCCCGGTCGGCGGCATTTGCCGCCGCATAGGCCATGGTCGAGAGGATCTCGTCATGGTCGATGAAGTCGGTGGCTACAGATGATTTCGGATCATACATATATCTTAAAATCTCCTTTTTCAAAACTTAATTCATAACCGGCGCCGGCGATTTCCCTGCGCAGGGCGTCGAGACCCTCTATGGCCTCGCGTCCACGGCACGCCTTGCGGTCGTAGAGAGAGTAATGCTCCCTCGTCTCCTGCGGCGAGCAGTTTGGCATCACCACGTTGGCGCCGGCGAGTATCCCTTTCACCCTTCCCCCGTCTCCGAGGGTGGCGAGGGCTGTCGTGGCCGGGATATTGGCGTTGGGAAACATCAGCCGGAGGATGGATATCAGCCTCAGCGTCATGTCGACGCTTCCGGCCGGAAAGCCGGCGAAAGGCGTCGCTCCGTGGGGAATGAACGGCCCGATCCCTATCATCTCCGGCTCGATGGCGGCCATATACTCCAGGTCTGCCGCGATGTGGGCGGCGGTCTGAAACGGACTGCCGACCATTATCCCGGTGCCGGTCTGATAGCCGATGCGTTTCAGGGTGTCGAGACACCGCAGACGGTTGGCCAGCGACATCTCCGGCGGATGGAGCCGCGAGTAATGACGGGAATCGCGGGTCTCGTGGCGCAGCAGGTAGCGCGTGGCGCCGGCTTCATGAAACGCCTCGTAAGCCCCGTCGGTCCATTCGCCGAGCGAGAGGGTTATGGCCGCGTCGGGAAACCAGTCATGTATCTCCGCGACCATATCACCGACCGATGCCACAGTGGCGTCGGGGTCCTCACCGCCCTGAAGCACGAAAGTACGGAATCCGGCCTCGTAGGCTCTCCAGCAACACTCCAGGACGTCGGACGTGTCGAGGGAATAGCGGTGGAGGGAGCGGTTGTCGCGGCGGAGGCCGCAGTAGAGGCAGTTGTTGCGGCAGCGGTTGGTAATCTCAATGAGCGCGCGGGCATAGACCTTGCCGCCGAAGACAGCGTATGCCATGCGCCGGGCCTCCTCATGGAGGTGCGCCACATCCTCCGGCGCAGCGTCAGGGTCGAGCAGGCGCCGGTATGCGTCGGCTCCCTCGAGCCGACGCTCATCAGCCAGCGTCGCCACCAGCTCCCTAATAGATTCCTCCGCCATAGCCATTACATTACAATATCACCGGCCCATGATTCACCGGACTGTAGGGACATGCCTATGGCATGTTTCCGCACCAGCACTGACGATTCTGACCGGCAGGACATTGCAACATGCCGAAGGCATGTCCCTACAAGCCAATCCACACATTAATCTTTTATCATTAATCTTTTATCATTAATAGGTCTTGTCTTTCTTGAGGAGCTCGCGGTCGAAGCGGCGCTTGCCGTCGGCCATGGTTGTGCCGGAGCTCGGGCCGGTGATGCATCCCCCCTCGCAGGCCATCACCTCAATGAAATGCGCGGGGGCCTTGCCGGTCTTGGCGAAGGCGCCGAGCGTGGCGATAGACTTCTTGTTGAGATCGGCCACCTGCATTGTCTTCAGCCTCTCCGTATCAAGCTTCAGGTATGACTTCACCGCCTCGGTCACGCCTCCGCTGCGGGCGAAGCCGTGGGCCTCGCGCACCGACTCAAACTCCGGAGCCGACGGGTCGGCTTTCTTGAAGTCGATGTCGAAGGCATCGAAGAGAGAGGCGAGCTCCTCGAAGGTCATCACGAAGTCGACGGCCTCGTCGCGGCGCCCCTCCATGCGCTTGGCCACGCAAGGACCGATGAAGACAGTGAGCGCGTCGGGATATTTCTCCCTGACGATGCGGGCGGTGTAATACATCGGCGAGCCGGTGGAGGATACGAACGGCTTCAGGCCCGGGAGATGCTTCTCAGTGAGCTGTATGTAGGCCGGACAGCAGGAGGTGGTCATGAACGCCTGTCCCTCCCCTATCTTCTCAAGCAGCTCCTTTCCTTCGTTTTCAGTCGTGGCCATGGCTCCCTGCGCCACCTCCACCACATCATGGAAGCCCATGCCCTTCAGCGCGCCATACACCTGCGGAAGAGTGGCCTCGAACTGGCCGAGCACCGCCGGAGCCACCATCGCCACCACCTTGCGGCCGGCGCGGATGCTCTGCAGCACGTCGAAAGTCTGCGAGATCTCGAAGATGGCGCCGAAGGGGCATGCGTTCATGCATTTGCCGCAATAGATGCATTTCGACTCGTCGATATGCTCTATGCCGTGCTCGTCTTTGGAGATGGCGTTGACGGGACACGCCTCCTCACAGGGCACGGGTATATAGACAATGGCATGGTAGGGACAGCTCTTGTGGCAGATGCCGCAGCTGATGCATTTGTCGTGGTCGATGCGTGCCTTGCCGGTGTGCTCGTCGAGGCTCACGGCTCCTTTAGGGCAATTATGGATGCAGCTTCTTGCCACACAGCCGCGACAGAGGTTGGTGACATCGTATTTGATCTGCACGCACGACGAGCACGCCTCGTCGATCACGCACATTATGTTGCTTTTGATCCTCTCCTTTGCGGGACGCTTGCCGTCCTGACGCCCGAGGGCGATGCGCGCGTATTCCGACAGCGGGGTGAGCTCGTCGGTCTCGTCGCTCATGTCGAGCCCGAGCAGCGGCAGCGACTTATATTTCCACACCGCCCTTTCCTTATGCACGCAGCAGCGTCCGGGGTGTCTGGAATGACGCGGGCTCAGCTCGATGGGCAGGCGGTCGATCTTCTCTACCAGAGCGCCATCCTTCCAGAGCCTCACGAGCTCCGTGAGCAGACGGTGGCGCACTATCATGGTATTGTTCTTGTAGGCCATTTTCTTAAGGTATTGTTTCAGGTATTGATTTAGGCGCCGCAAAATTACAACTTTTAATCCTGATTACGAAACATCAGGCCGGTTTTCCGCATTTTCAGGGGAGCCGTGCGTCCCGCAGAAGCGGGGAACAGGGGCTGCCGACATTTTTTTGCACTCCGAGTGCGATTTTTTCGCATATATTGTGATTATTTATAAACAAATCACTATCTTTGCTCCCGACAAAGGGAGCTTTCCCTTTGATTTCCATTTACCAATTATCATAAGCATTATGAAAAAAACTTTACTTGCAACCGCCACGCTTCTGGTGTGCGGCACGGCAATGGCAAACGTGCGGGTGGCCCGACCCGCCACGCTTCCCCCCCGGGAGACGAGAGGGGACGCAGCCGAGATGGTGTTCAGATACAACGACGTGCCGGAAGAGGCATTCAATGTACCTGAGGCAACGCCGGGCACATCCATGGTGTATGGCGTAGTGAAATTCCGTCATGAAGATCTCGCGAGATTCGTGGGCAACAGCATAACGTCTGTGGTCTACACAAGCGGAGCCTACACCGACAACTATGTGAGCCCGATCTCGAAACTCGAGGTCTTCATCACAAAAGACCTCAACGAAGAGCCGCTGATACTCCAGTCGGCCTCCGACCTTCCGGACTACGTGTTCTACGACAATGTGATCACGCTCGACGAGCCTTACGAGATCACGGCCGACGACGACGTGCTCTATTTCGGCGTGCGCATGCTCGCTCCCGAAGGCAAGACAGCCTGCTATCTGGCTTCCGACCTCACCAACAGCTGCGCCACCAACCAGATCATCGGCGTCTCCAACGACGGCAGCTGGCCGCAGGAATGGATGGAGGAGGGACTTGAGCACGGCAGCCTCTGCATAGGGCTCGGCATATCCGGCGAATGCCTCCCCGAGAACGCCCTCACTATCGTAAACAGCGTCTTCCCGTCGTATGTGAAGACCGGCGAGACCGGGACATACACCCTCTTCCTCAGGAATCTCGGCACAAACCTCATCAATGACTATACGGTGTCGACGAAGATCGGCGACGCCGAGCCATTCGTGCAGAAGATGGAGCCGCAGTGGCCCATCCGCTCCATGAGCACCGTAAGGCATCAGATACCCGATGTGCCATTCAACGGCGAGGGCTTCATGCCGGTGGAGATCTCGATAACAGAGGTCAACGGTGTGACGGTGGAGAACCCCATCGTGTTCAACTCCGAGGCCCTTGCCTATGAGTCGGGCTTCCAGCGCAATGTCCTTGTAGAGGAATTCGGCGGCCCGACCTGCGGATGGTGCCCTGCCGGATATGTGCTCATGGAGTATGCCGCCGAGACATATCCCGGCCGCATCATCGCCGTCAACGGCCAGGTAAACACCGACGACCAGTGTCCGGATTATCAGGAGTTCATCGACAACAATGTGCCGTCGATACCCTACACATGGATCAACCGCGTGTCGTCGGAGATCCCCGCGAATGTCGGCGAGGGAGCCGCATATACCTACAGGGTGGTCGACAACATCTTCGAGAAATATGACGCCTATCCCTCCTACTGCAATGTAGGGGTAGTCTCCGCCGTGAAAAAAGACGCCTCCAACGAGGTGGAGGTGACGGCAGAGGCCGAGTTCTCGATAGCCCTTGACTGTCCCCACCGTTTCGCCTTCATCCTCACGGAAGACAATGTAGGGCCGGCCAACCAGCTGAACAACTACTCCGGAGGCATGTTCGGCGATATGGCAGGATGGGAAAACATGGACGGCACGGTGGAATATTACTATGACGACGTGATCCGCGCATGCGTTGACGTCGACGGCATCGCCGGAAGCTGCCCCGAAAGCATCAGCAAGGGCGAGAAGGTGACCTGCTCGGCAAGCATACCTCTCGACAACGTGAACGACGGCGACCTCAAGGTTGTGGCCATGGTGATCAACGCCAAGACAGGCGAAGTGATGAACGCGACCCGCGTCGACGTGACGGCGCAGGGCGTCGATCCCGAAAACACCATTGATGTGCAGATCAGCGATGTCACCAATATGGACGCCCATCTTGTTCTGACACCCTCCGATCCCGAGATGCGTTACTATATGGATGTATCCACAGCGGCAAGCGTGGAGGATCACGGCGGTATCGACAATATCCCGAACGCACTGATCATCGACTGGTGGAAATGGCTGGCAGACATGTACAGTATGGACTGGACGGAACTCATCCCCCTGCAGACCGTGACGGGAAGCATCGACAGCAACCTGTCGGAATTAATTGAGGAAGGAAAGCTTAGCCATATATACTGGGGTCAGGATTATATATTCTACGCTGTAGGGTTTGATCTGGAAGGAAATGTGATCAGCAACATTGCCAATGCCGCATTCTCCACACCGGCGCCCGAGAAGGACAGCGACCTGACATTCGAGTTCGTTCCTGTGTCATTCAAGAAAAACGAGAATTACGAAAAATACTACGACGCCGTATTCAATGTGATTCCGTCGAACAACGACGAGGAGTACTTCACCGAATACTGCAAGACCCGCATACTTGACCAATACGAGGACGGCAGCCTGGACCGTGAGTATACCGAGGATGAGATAATAATCGACCAGTTCATGGATTACGCACAGTTCCATCAGGGTTCATGTACGGTGAATATGCCTAATCTTGAATTCGCCGACAGCCGTGGATCCGTCAACTACTACATCATCGCCGTAGGCTGGAATGAGGGACCCACCACCTCGATACAGAAGTATGAGTTCAACTTCGACACAGAGATTCCCGGAGGCATCAGGGTCGAGAAGTCTGACAAGCCTTTCGTAACGGCAATGAACGGATGTATCGAGATTCATGGCATCTACGACGCCGCAGCGGTATTCTCGACATCCGGTCAGCATATCGGCAGTCTGCGTCCCGGCAGAAGCCTGAGTGTAGAACCCGGAGTGTATGTCGTCCATTATCTGTACGACGGTGTCAAACATACCACCAAGGTGATGGTTAAATAACGAGACTACAG
>USHH01000035.1 GCA_900554345.1 uncultured Bacteroidales bacterium
AAGGAAGCGTGATGACGCCGCGTCATCACGCTTCCTTTTTTCATGCGTTTCCCTTATGCGTTTTTCTGAAGGTCTATTTCCTTGTGTTCGGCAGGCTCCGCCGGTTCACCGTAGGTTACTACCGGACGCTCGTCGCCTTTCAGGTAGTCGACCTTGATATTGCCGCCTGACTTCCCTTCGGCGTTCAGGGTCAGCAGGAGCTCGGCGAGCTCGTCTTCGAGATATTTCTGAATCGCCCTCTTCAGGGGACGGGCTCCAAAATTCCTGTCGTAACCCTTGGAGGCGATAAACTCCTTGGCCTCATCGGAAAGAGTCATGGAGTAGCCGAGCTTCTCAACCCTGGAATAGAAGTCGCGCAGCTCGATGTCGATGATCCTGAAGATGTCTTCGCGCTCAAGCTGGTCAAACATCACGATATCGTCGATACGGTTGAGGAACTCAGGAGAGAAGGCCCTGTTGAGAGCCTTGGAGATCACTCCGTGAGCCTGCTCCTTGCTGACGTCGCCCGTATTGAATCCGACACCGCCGCCGAAATCCTTGAGCTGACGCGAGCCGACATTGCTCGTCATGATCAGAATGGTGTTCTTGAAGTCGATATTGCGGCCGAGAGAATCTGTCAGCCGTCCTTCGTCCATCACCTGAAGCAGGATGTTGAAGACGTCGGGATGTGCCTTCTCTATCTCATCGAGAAGCACCACCGAATAAGGATGACGGCGCACCTTTTCAGTAAGCTGTCCACCCTCCTCGTAGCCCACATATCCCGGAGGAGCTCCTACGAGACGCGACACAGTGAACTTCTCCATATACTCGCTCATGTCCATTCTTATCAAGGCGTCGCGGGAATCAAAGAGATATTCCGCGAGCTTCTTGGCAAGTAGGGTCTTGCCGACACCCGTCGGGCCAAGGAACATGAACACGCCAATCGGCTTGTCGGGATCCTTGAGGCCTATGCGGTTGCGCTGAATGGCCTTCACCACCTTGCGGATGGCCTCCTCCTGACCGATGACGGAGCCCTTGAGCTCGTCGCCCATCCTGAGGAGACGCGAGCCCTCGGCCTGCGCGATGCGCTGGGTAGGCACGCCGCTCATCATAGCCACCACCTGCGCCACCTTCTCCTCGTCGACTGTCTGCCTCACGGAGTCGAGGCTCTTTTCCCACGATTCCTTTGCCTCGGCGAGCTCCTTCTTACGCTGGCTCTCGCGGTCGCGCAGGGAGGCGGCAAGCTCGAAGTCCTGATTGGTGGCGGCCTCTATCTTCTGTTCGCGGATCCGGTCGACCTCACGCTCCATCTTCTCGATCTCCTCCGGCACGACTATGTTGGTGATATGCACTCGTGAGCCGGCCTCGTCAAGGGCGTCGAGCGCCTTGTCGGGGAAGTTGCGGTCGTTGATATATCTTTCGGTAAGCGTCACGCAGGCCTTGACGGCCTCCGGAGTGTAGGTCACGTTGTGATGCTCCTCGTATTTATCTTTTACCTTCTCGAGGATCTCGAGGGTCTCCTCGGCCGTTGTGGGTTCCACCATTACCTTCTGGAAACGACGCTCGAGGGCGCCGTCCTTCTCTATGTTCTGGCGATACTCATCGAGCGTTGTGGCTCCGATACACTGTATCTCGCCCCTGGCAAGGGCCGGCTTCAGGATGTTGGCGGCATCCATCGACCCCGGCGCCGAACCGGCGCCCACTATGGTGTGGAGCTCGTCGATGAAGAGGATGATGTCGGGATTGTTCTTGAGCTCGTCGAGCACTGCCTTGATGCGCTCCTCAAACTGTCCTCGGTATTTTGTTCCCGCCACGATGCCTGTCATGTCGAGACCCACCACGCGCTTGTCGAATAGGATGCGCGACACCTTCTTCTGCACTATGCGAAGGGCAAGACCCTCGACGATGGCCGACTTACCGACACCAGGCTCTCCGATGAGCACCGGATTATTCTTCTTGCGGCGCGAGAGCACCTGGGCCAGACGCTCGATCTCCTTTTCCCTGCCCACGATTGGGTCGAGACGTCCCTCGATGGCGGCTTTGGTCATGTCGTAGCCGAATTTGTCGAGGGCCGGAGTGTCCGACTTGCCCTGTTTCTTCTGCCTCGGGGCCTGCTCCTGACGGGAAGGACCGGAGGTTGGGCCGAACTCGGAGGGCTCGTCATCGTCGTCGAAACTGCGCTCCACGTTCCGGGCGCCGCTTGCGTCGATCGACTGCACACTGATGTCAAAATCAAGATATTTCTCCTTGATGCGGCGCAGCACGTCGCTGTCCATCGCGCGGCTGTCGTGCATGAGGGCGAGCAGGATATGCTCGCTGCCGATGGCCCTGGCGTGCATCTTACGGGCCTCGGAAGTGGCGAGCTGCAGATGGCGCACCGCCGGGAGCGATAGCTGATACTCCTGCTCGAAGAGTGTTGTCGTCTCTGTTGGAGGCTGTTCTGTGCGCAGGAAGTCCTCCAGTTCCTGCATTATCTCCTCGATAGGAACATTCAGCTGACGCAGAATCTTGAAGGCATATCCGTCGTGGCTGCGCAGAGCCCCGAGCACGAAATGCTCACATCTGATCACAGGCGAGTCAAACTGCTTCGCTTCATTGGACGCAAGCTGCAGAATCGGTCTGAATTGTTTTGAAAAATCGTTGGTCATCTATATAATGAATGTTTTTACCTGACTAATAACAACCGTTTTCAGCAAAGGTTGCATATGACGCATGCAATTATCATGCCAATTATTCAACGGAGTGTCATGTGTGAATATTTCACCGTGAGGCGCCAGAGGGGGGGGAAGGAGTGAAAAACGAAATTATTGAGGCGGCGGCATTGCCCATTGAATTAAATTTATTAATTTTGCTGATTAGAAATGCCGGAAGGTTATTTTTATAAACACACTGACACAACACATGCAAGGAGACGACAAAATTATTCCGATCAACATCGAATCGGAAATGAAAAGCGCCTACATCGACTATTCCATGTCGGTGATAGTGTCCAGAGCCCTGCCAGACGTGCGCGACGGCTTCAAGCCGGTGCACAGAAGGGTACTGTTCGGGATGAACGAATTGGGCAATAATTTCGCGGGCAACACTAAGAAATCAGCCCGTATTGTCGGCGAGGTGATGGGTAAGTATCACCCCCACGGCGACTCCTCTATATATTTCACTATGGTAAGAATGGCCCAGGACTGGTCGCTGAGGTATCCGCTTGTCTTCGGACAGGGAAATTTCGGATCGATCGACGGCGACTCGCCCGCAGCCATGCGTTATACGGAAGTAAAGCTCGCCCGCATGGGCGAGGAGATGCTTCGCGACATCAATGCCGACACGGTGGATTTCGTGCCTAATTTCGACAACACGCTCACCGAGCCGTCGGTGCTTCCGACCCGTATCCCCAACCTGCTTGTCAACGGCGCCTCCGGCATCGCCGTGGGTATGGCCACGAATATGCCCCCCCACAACCTCACGGAGTCGCTCAACGGCGCTCTCGCGCTGATCGACAACCCCGACATCGAGGTTGAGCAGCTGATGGAGTATGTGAAGGCTCCCGACTTCCCGACGGGGGGCGAGATATGCGGACTGAACGGTGTAAGAGACGCCTACCTCACAGGCCGCGGCCGGATCATAATCCGCGCCAAGGCCGACATCGAGAGCGACGGCAACCGCGAGCAGATCGTGATATCCGAGATTCCTTACGGAGTGATTAAGAACGACCTCGTGAAGAGTATCGGCGACCTCGTGGAGGAAAAGAAGATCGAGGGCATCGCCGACATCACCGACACCAGCGCCCGAGGCCAGATGCATATCGCCATCGAGATCAAGCGCGACGCCAATGCCCGCGTCGTGCTCAACAAGCTCTTCAAGATGACGCAGCTTCAGACTTCCTTCAGCGTCAACAACGTGGCCCTCGTCAACGGACGCCCCAAGACGCTCAATCTCAAGGAGATCCTCCAGGCGTTCATCGATCACAGGCATGAGGTCGTGATCCGCCGCACGAGATTCGAGCTAAGGAAAGCCGAGGAGCGGGCCCACATCCTCAAGGGCCTCATGATCGCCACCGACAACATCGACGAGGTGATAGCCATCATCCGCGCCTCGCAGACCACCGAGGAGGCCCGCCAGAGGCTCACCGACAGGTTCGGCCTCGATGACCCTCAGACACGAGCCATCGTGGAGATGAGGCTCCGGCAGCTCACCGGCCTCGAGATGGAGAAACTGCGCGCCGAATACGATGAGCTGATGAAACTCATCGCACACCTCAACGACATCCTCAACAACGACGATGTGTGTCGCGGGGTGATGAAGGACGAGCTCATCGAGATTCGCGACAAATACGGCGACGAGCGCCGCACGCGAATCAATATGCTCACCAACGACTTCAACGCCGAAGACTTCTTCGCCGACGACGCGATGATCATCACGATCTCGCATCTCGGATATATCAAGCGTACCCCCCTCGCCGAATTCCGCACGCAGCACCGCGGCGGCCTCGGAGCACGCGGCAGCGTGACACGCGATCAGGATTTCATAGAATACATATATCCGGCCACCAACCACAACTACATGCTCTTTTTCACCCAGAAGGGACGCTGCTACTGGCTCAAGGTCTATGAGATTCCGGAGGCCGGCAAGAACTCGAGGGGCAGAGCCATCCAGAACCTCCTCAACATCGACAGCGACGACTGCGTCAACGCCTTCATCAGGGTCGCCAAGCTCAACGACAAGGACTACATCAATACCCACAACCTGATATTCGCCACCAAGAAGGGCGTGATCAAGAAAACCTCGCTCGAGGCTTACTCGCGTCCGAGGACCAACGGCGTCAACGCCATCATAATCCGCGAGGACGACCAGCTGATCCAGGTAAGGCTCACCGACGGCAACGCCGAAGTGATCCTGGCCAACCGCAAGGGCAACGCCATCCGCTTCCACGAAAGCAAGGTCAGGGAGATGGGACGCGTCTCCACCGGCGTCAGGGGCATGTCGCTCGATGATGACGACGAAGTGGTAGGCATGATCACCATGACCGGCTCGCCCGACGAGACAGTGATGGTGGTGTCGCAGAACGGGTATGGCAAGCGATCGGCGCTCGACGACTACCGCATCACCAACCGAGGCGGCAAGGGCGTGAGGACAATGATGATCACCGAAAAGACCGGCGAGCTCGTGGCTATCAAGAACGTCAACGACTCCAACGACCTGATGATCATCAACCAGAGCGGCATCACGCTGCGTCTCGCCGTGGAGAGCATAAGGGTGATGGGACGCGCCACACAGGGCGTCAAGCTCATCGACCTCACTAAGAGGGGCGACCGCATCGCGTCAGTATGCAAGGTAGACCACGACGAGGAGAAGGACGAGGAGACAGAGGAGACGATAGCCTCCGAGACCGTAGCCATTGAATCGGATGGCGCCGAGACCACAGTCACCGAGACGACGGGGACTATTGCCGAAGACAACGTTGACGGGCAGCCCGACGAAGACCTGGCTGAAGAATAAATGAATTTTCACTCTAAATTGCAAGATATATGAAAAATCTGCTGACATTCGCTTTGTGCGCAGCCGTGGCCGGCTCAATGTATGGCCAGGCCGATGCCGTGAAGAGCGCCTCCAAGCTCTCCGGCAAACTCGACAAGCTTTCTGAAGCCAGAACCCTCATCAAGGGGGCTATGGATAACGAACAGACCAAGAATCAGGCCGAAACATATTTCACGGCCGGTAAGATCGAGTTTGACGCCTTCGACAAGGGATTCCAGGCCAAGGCCATCAATCCCAACGACCCCTCCGCCGATCCCGTCGCCATGGCCGACCAGCTCATGAACGGCTACAACTATTTCCTCAAGGCCCTTCCTCTCGACAGCCTTCCCAACGAGAAAGGTCAGGTGAAGCCCAAATACTCGTCGAAGATCCTCAGCGCCATCCAGGGACATGCCTCCGACTTCTTCACGGCCGGCGCATCATACTTCAACGACAAGAAATACTATCCCGAGGCCTATGAGGCATTCATGGTCTACGGCAATCTTCCGGAATCCGGCCTGATGGGCAAGTCGGCAGCACTGCTTGATTCCGCACAGATCGCCACATCCTTCTTCAACGCCGGCCTCAGCGCATACTCGGGCAATGAGGTGGAGAAGAGCGGCAACGCTTTCCACAAGGCCATCGAGTACGGCTATCCCGAGAAGGAGGCCTACATCTATGAGATCGCTTCCTGGCAGGCCCTTGCCCAGCGCGACTCCACAAAGGAGAACTATGCCCAGGACCGCATCATGGACGTGGCTTCGCTCGGATATCAGAAATTCGGCACTAAGGAGCCCCTCTTCCTCAACAACATGATCAACTCGCTCGTGAGCCGCGGACAGTATGACAGGGCCCTTCAGGAAGTCAACCGTCTCGTAACCGAGAATCCCGACAACGGCGATATCCTCGGCCTCCGCGCCTTCATCAACGACCGCATGGACAAGGATGACGCAGCCGTGGAAGACTACCGCAAGGCAGCCACCCTTCCCGAAGTAGGCTTCGAGACACTCCGAAACGCCAGCAAGAAGATCCTGCTCGTGGGCACGAGCAAATACAACGAGCTCGACGGAGCTGAGCCCGAGAAGCGTCAGGCCATCAAGGAAAACTACTACATCGCCGCCAAGAACATCGCCGAGAAGGCCGACCAGATGAATCCCGGCGATCCCGACCTGCAGAACGTGATCGAGAGCATCCAGTACGCACTCGACACATATTTCAACCATTGATCTCATTCCTGACAGGAACCACGCCATCAGAGAGGGCTGCCGGGCATCGACCCGGCGGCCCTTCTCAGTTTTTATGCATGTAGTGCAGAACAAATGCATGAGCAGGCACCGGCACGGGTCTTTTTTGTAAAAAATCGCATGAAACTGTAAAAAATTCCGAAAGAAAGGCTCAGGTGATATGTTATTAAACAATTTTTCATTAACTTTGCACATGCTTTCTAAAGGAGACTGAAAAAGTCTCCCCTATCGCATATAACCGTTAGATAAAAATGGGTCTCTTTTCATTTACACAGGAAATAGCAATGGACTTGGGCACCGCCAATTCCATCATCATACACAATGACAAGATAGTGGTCGACGAGCCCAGCGTCGTCGCCATTGAGAATAAAACCGACAAGCTGCTGGCGGTAGGCACGCCGGCCCACCAGATGGAGGGCAAGGAGCCCCCGGGCATCCGCACCGTGCGTCCGCTGCGCGACGGAGTTATCGCCGACTTCAACGCCGCGGAGATGATGATCCGCGGCATGGTGAAGATGGTGAGCTCGAAGCGCCACTGGTTCTCTCCCTCCCTCCGCATGGTGGTCTGCATCCCGTCTGGCTCCACGGAGGTGGAGATACGCGCCGTGCGCGACTCCAGCGAGCACGCCGGCGGCCGTGACGTCTACATGATATATGAGCCTATGGCCCTCGGCATCGGCCTCGACGTAGAGGCTCCGGAAGGCAACATGATTGTGGACATAGGCGGCGGCACCACGGAAATCGCCGTGATATCGCTCGGCGGAATCGTGAGCAACAAGAGCATACGAATCGCCGGCAACGACCTGACCACAGACATACAGGAGCACATGGGCCGCGTCCACAACCTCAAGGTGGGCACTACCATGGCCGAGCAGATCAAGATCAACGTCGGCTCAGCGCTTCCCGTGCTGGAGGATCCACCGGAACCCTACATCGTCACCGGCCCCAACCGTATGACGGCTCTCCCGATGGAGGTGCCTGTCACCTACGAGGAGATTTCACACTGCATAGAGAAGTCGATTTCCAAGATGGAGGCCGCTGTGCTCGCGGCCCTCGAGCAGACGCCGCCCGAGCTCTACGCCGACATCGTGAGAAACGGCATCTATCTGGCCGGAGGCGGCGCCCTGCTGCGAGGCCTGGCCAAACGCTTCACCGACAAGATCCGCATAGAATTCAAGGTGGCGGAAGATCCGCTACACGCCGTGGCCAACGGCACTGGCGTGGCGCTCAAGAACATCAACCGGTTCTCCTTCCTTATCCGATAACGCGCCGGGAGGGCGCATATCCCCCTCATGGAGACGTGCGCCCCCCGGCCGGATATGCCTGAATGCGCAATCTACTCAATTTCATCATAAAATACGGCACATGGTTTGTATTCACATTCTATGTGCTGTTGAGTTGTGTGCTCCTTGTGAGCAGCAATGCCTACCAGCAGTCGGTCTATCTCACATCGGCCAATGTCGTGAGCAGCTCCGTCTATGGCGCTGCCTCCAACGTCACCGGATATTTCGACCTGCGATCCATCAACGAGAGCCTTCAGAAAAGAAACGCCTCGCTTGAGAGCGAGGTGCTCAACCTCAAGAGCCAGCTGGCGCAGTGTATGGTGATGCTCGACAACGACAGCGCGGGCCTGCGGAGCGAGAAACGGTTTGATTTCGTGTCGGCGTCGGTGATCAACAACAGCATCCGCCATCCACGCAACTACCTGACTATCGACAGGGGCCGAAAAGACGGCATAGAGCCCGGCATGGGAGTCGTGGATCAGAACGGCATTGTGGGAATCGTGAACGTAGCCGGCGATAATACGGCCCGAGTCATCTCCATTCTCAACGAAACCCAGCATTTCTCGGTGAAGCTGAAGGGCACCCTCTTCATCGGCTCGCTTGCCTGGCGCGGGGGCGACCCCACTATCGCCTATATGGAGGAGGTGCCCCGGCATGCGCAGTATCACGCCGGCGATACGGTAGTGACCAGCGGCTACTCCACGGCCTTCCCCGAGGGGATGCAGGTGGGTGTGGTGCTCAACAGGGTGAAAAGCACCGACGACAACTTCTTTATCCTCAAGATTCGGCTCCTTTCCAACTTCAAGGGGCTCTCGACGGTGAGAATCATAAAAGACATCTACAGGCAGGAGGTAGACTCCCTGCAGACATTTGACAACATAACGGAGAAATAGGCCATGACCGGGAAAGAGGTGTTCAACTATATTGCATTATCGATAGTGCTCCTGCTCGCGCAGGTGCTTATCTGCAATCATATTGTGCTCTTCAATCTGGCCATGCCTATAGTGTTTATCTACGTCATAATCAGGCTTCCGGTCAATCTGGGAATGTCAATGCTCTACACTGTGGCCTTCACCTCAGGGGTGCTCGTCGACCTCTTCTCCGACACCATGGGCGTCAACGCGCTGGCATGCACGCTGCTGGCGGCCCTCAAGCGACCGGTCTTCTACGCCTACGTGCCGCGCGACGACAAGACGAAGACCATGACTCCCACCATCTCGCAGCTCGGACTGGCGCCATACTGCAAATACATGCTCACCATGGTGACCATCTACTGCCTGATGGTGTTCTCCATAGAATTTTTCAACTTCGCTGATATAAAAGACGTCCTGCTCATGTCGGCCGGCAGCTCGGCGTTCTCGTTTCTGATCCTTCTGAGCATCGACAGCCTCAGCATACCCGCGAAGAAGACAATGTAATGAAAGATTATTCATACGCTAAAAGAAAATATGTGATCGCAGGTTTCATCACCACCATCGTGATGATATACCTGATACGGCTATTCTCCCTCCAGGTCGGCGACGACAAATATAAGGAGAACGCCGACAGCAACGCCTTCCTGCGCCGCGTGATATATCCGGCGCGCGGTCTCGTGTATGACCGCGAGGGACGTCTGGTGGTCTTCAACCAGCCGGCCTACGACGTTATGCTGATTCCGAAGGATGTGGGCCAGTTTGACACTCTGGCGCTCTGCAAGGTGCTCGGCCTCGACAAGGCGGAACTCGAGGAGAAATGGAAGGAGATGAAGAATCCACGCAAGAATCCGGGATACTCCGCCTATACTCCGCAGAAACTGATTTCCCACCTCTCGCAGGAAGACTACGGACGGCTTCAGGAAAAACTGTATATGTTTCCCGGCTTCTTCGTGCAGAAGCGCACGGTGCGCCAGTATGCCTACAATGCGGCGTCAAACGTGCTCGGAAACATACGCGAGGTGTCGGCCGCCGATGTGGAGGGCGACCGTTACTACCGCTCCGGCGACTACACCGGCGACCTCGGCATCGAGAAGAGCTACGAAAAGGCGCTGCGCGGCGAGAAAGGAGTGGAGATCCTGATGAAGGACGCCTACGGACGCATCAAAGGCTCCTACGAGGAAGGGATCCACGATGTGGCGCCGGTGTCGGGCAAAAACCTGACACTCTCGATCGACATGGAGCTGCAGCAATATGGCGAACAGCTGATGCGCAACAAGATCGGCGCCATCGTCGCCATCGAGCCGGCCACCGGCGAAGTGCTCTGCCTGGTGACTTCGCCCGGCTATGACCCGTCGCTGCTCGTGGGCAGGGAACGCGGCAAGAACTACGCGGCCCTTGTCAGAGACCCCTACAAGCCGCTGTACGACCGCGCCATCCAGGGTGCCTACCCCCCCGGCTCAACCTTCAAGCCCACGCAGGGTCTCATCTTCCTTCAGGAAGGTGTGGTCTCCCTCTCCACGATGTATCCCTGCTACCACGGCTACATCAACGGTCTGCGCGTGGGCTGCCACGGCCACGGCTCCCCCATAGCCCTCAAGCCGGCCCTGCAGACATCATGCAACGCCTATTTCTGCTGGGGATTCAAAAACATGATCGACAAGCGAGGCACCAGGGCCGGCGACCAGTTTGAGAAATGGAAGGACTATCTTGTGGAGATGGGCTACGGCTACAAGCTCGGCATCGACCTTCCGGGCGAGAGCCGGGGCTTCATACCGAACACCGAATTCTACAATAAGTCGTATCGCGGCGCCAACTGGAGCGCCAACTCGGTGATTTCCGTCTCGATAGGCCAGGGCGAAGTGCTCGCCACCCCGCTGCAGATCGCCAACCTCTGCGCCACGATAGCCAACCGCGGCCATTATTTCACTCCCCATGTGGTGAAGGAAATCTCCGACAGCACCATCGACGCGAAATACAGGGAGCGCCACACTCCGCACATCAGGCGCGCCCACTACGAGGCCATCGCCGAGGGCATGAGGATGGCCGTGACGGGAGGCACATGCCGCACGGCCAACCTGCCCGGCATCGAGGTATGCGGCAAGACCGGCACCGCACAGAACCCGCACGGCAAAGACCACTCGGCCTTCATGGGGTTCGCCCCTTACCACAATCCTAAGATAGCCGTCTGCGTCTATGTGGAGAACGCCGGATTCGGCGCCACCTACGGCGTGCCGATCGGGAGCCTCATCATGGAGAAATACCTCACCGGCTCAATCTCCGACGCCCGTAAGGGAATCGAGGAAAGAATGTTGAACTCTAACACCATACTGACAAGTGGAGTTACAAAACACTGAGAAAGACATATCGGTATTCCGCGCAGTCGACTGGATCACCATAGTGCTCTATGTGATCCTCGTCTCGGCAGGCGCCGTGAGCATATACGCCGCGAGCTACGATTTCGACCACGCCAACATCTTCGACTTCAATGAGTTTTCCGGAAAACAGTTTCTCTGGATCGGCCTCTCGCTCGTGATAGGCTGCGTGATCCTGCTTCTCGACTACCGTATATGGGAAACCTATGCCTACCTGATCTACGGCATCGTGATTCTGGTGCTGATAGCCACCATCTTCCTTGCGCCCGACATAAAGGGGTCGCGTAGCTGGCTGGTATTCGGTCCGGTGAGTCTGCAGCCGGCGGAGTTCGGAAAGTTCGCGACGGCACTGGCTCTCGCCAAGCTCTTCAATTCCTATAACTTCTCGCTCAACGCCAAGATCAGCAACTATTTCAGGGCGCTGATCATCATCTTCCTTCCCATCAGCCTCATCCTGATGCAGAGGGAGACCGGCAGCGCTCTCGTGTATATCTCGCTTATATTCGTGCTCTACCGTGAGGGCATGAGCGGCCTGGTCTTGTTCTCTGTGGTGTGCGCCGTCACATATTTCGTGGTGGCCGTCAAATTCGTGGAGCCTCTGATTCTCGGCATTCCTGCCGGGGAGTTCAGCGTGTTTGTGATGGTATGCGTCATATTCATCATGATGCTTCTATTCTACTGCAAAGACTTCTTTGTGGCCCGCAACGTCATCATCGGATATCTCGGCGCCGGCATCCTCGTGACGGTGCTCGACCTCTGCGGCATACACATCAACGGCACTGTCTTCTTCCTCGTGATCATTCTCGGAGGGCTCATATATGTGGCTCTCATGATGTTTCACCATCATCTGCAGAAATACCTCGTCACTATCGTCTTCGCCCTGGTGTCGGTAGGCTTCCTGTTCTCGGTCAACTATGTCTTCGGCAACGTGCTGGAGCCTCACCAGCAGGGGCGCATCAAGGTGGCGCTGGGCATAGAGGAAGACCTGCGTGGCGCGGGCTATAACGTCAATCAGTCGAAGATCGCCATCGGCTCGGGCGGCCTCACAGGAAAGGGATTCCTCAACGGCACCCAGACGAAGCTGAAATACGTGCCAGAACAACACACCGACTTCATCTTCTGCACAATAGGAGAAGAGGAAGGCTTTGCGGGCTCGGCAGCGGTGCTGGTGGTGTTTCTCGCCCTTATCCTGCGTCTGATAGAGATTGCCGAGCGACAGCGCACGCCGTTCGGACGCGTCTACGCCTACTGCGTGCTTTCCTATCTGATCTTCCATGTCTGCATCAACATAGGCATGGTGATAGGGCTGTGTCCCGTGATCGGCATCCCTCTCCCCTTCTTCAGCTACGGCGGCTCCGCGCTCTGGAGCTTCACCATCCTGCTCTTCATCCTGCTGCGCATCGACGCCGCACGCAAAGAGCGGCGCGACTGAGCGGGATATCCCTGTATCGCTTCCGGATCGCCACTTTTGTCGGGACCGATGTAATAATTTGCCGCCCAGATTTGTTATAATAGTATATCAACACTAAATCAATTATCATGGCCAACAAAAGAGATTTCAAGAAATATGTCGACGCCCTCGCGGCTTCGGTGTGTGAGAACATGATGGAAGCATACTACAACATCGATGGCGTAGACAAGGATGCCGTGGAGAAGGCCATCGCCAAGGTGCTCGGTGCCTCCGCAGCCGCCAAGAGCAATGCCAACGTCTTCTTCGACAAAGGCGTGAAGGCGTTTGCCGACCGCCGTCAGTATGCGGTGGAGAAAGAGAAATTCTTCAAGACCCTCTTTGCAAAGATATCAAAAGACTTTTCCGGCGAAATCAACGAAGCCCTCAGGATCTTCAACGCAGCTGTGCCCGCATCTGTGAAGGAAGACAACAGGAAAGCGCTTGACTAAGGGATGAATATCTGGGGACTGGCTCTCAGACTTGCCGGCTGGAGCGTTGACATCACAGCGCCCCGCCGCGACAAGTGCGTGATATGTGTGGCTCCCCATACATCGAATCTCGACTTTCTCGCCGGGCTCGCCGCCTACCGCTCACTGGGAAGGAAAGCCAATTTCCTCATGAAGGACTTCTGGTTTTTCTTCCCATTGAAATATCTCCTCCGGACACTCGGAGGCATACCTGTGGTCAGGTCGAAAGTACGCAGGGAGTCGCTGACGAAGACGGTGGCGGAGATGTTTCGCACGCGCCCCTACATCAATCTCGCCATCACGCCGGAGGGCACGAGGAGCCTGCGCTCCGAATGGCACACGGGATTTCTCCATATAGCATACGATGCCGGAGTGCCCGTGCAGCTCGGCGTCATCGACTACCGGAGAAAGGTGGTGGAGATCAGATATGAATACCGGCCCACAGGCGACATCGAGGCCGACATGAGACACGTAAAGGAGTTTTATTCCCATTACAGTGACGCGGCCCGGTATGCCGATAAATTCACAGTATAGTACATTAACCCGAATTATGGACAAAGACCTGAGAGTGGCTCTTTTCCCCATGCGCATAGCATGGGAAGACAAAAAAGCCAACTTCGACACGCTTCAGGGCGCGCTCGAGTCGATGCATCCCGACACTGACCTGATCATACTTCCGGAAACCTTCTCCACCGGCTTTCCATCGGGAGAAGACAAGGAGCATGTCAGGGCAATGGCGGAGCGCAACAGCGGCCCGACGGTGGAGATGCTCAAGCGGCTGGCGGCCCACTACAACGTTGCAATCGCCGGCAGCTTCATCGCCGACTCCGGCGGCTCTCTCTACAACAGGGCGTTCTTCATCGAGCCTTCGGGCGAGGAGACGTTCGCCGACAAGCGTCATCTATTCACCATGGCCGGAGAACACAAGGTGTTCTCTCGAGGCCACGACCGGCTAAAGGTGAGATACCGTGGCTGGAACATAGCCCTCATCGTCTGCTACGACCTGCGCTTCCCCGTGTGGTGTCGGAATGTCGGCAACGACTACGACCTTCTCGTGGCTGTGGCCAACTGGCCTGTGCCACGCGTCTCGGCCTGGAGCAGCCTGCTTGTAGCCAGAGCCATCGAGAATGAATGCTATGTGTGTGGCGTAGACTGCAAGGGCACCGACCTGAAGGGCTTCGTCTACGACGGCGCCTCCGCGGCCATCGACTTCAAAGGAAAGGATATCGGTGTGGCGGCTCCCGACGGCAATATCATCTATGCCCTGCTGCAGCGGGATAAGCTCGATGCCTTCCGAAGCAAGTTTCCGGCGTGGGCCGATGCCGACACATTCTCGTTGGAGCGGTAGGCACCCGACGACATGACACAACCTTAATACTCATTAAATTGTTGATAAGCTATATTTATTCTTAAACCCATCAGATTATGAAAATCAAGTTTATTATCGCGGTCGCACTTGCCGGAAGCGTTGCGCTCACCGGATGTGTAAGCTCCAAGAAATATAATGAGCTACAGTCGCAGTATCAGAATCTGAATTCCGAATATGGCGACACCCGCAACCAGCTCACGGAATGCCGCGCCGACGGACGCAGCCTCCAGACAATGCTCGACGATGCCCGCCGCCAGAATCAGGAATGCCGCGACGCCTACAACGAACTCAAGAAATCTCTCGACCAGAGTCTCGCGTCAAGCGCCCAGGGAAGCATCAATATCTCCAAGCTCGTCGATGAGATCAACGCCTCCAACCAATATATCAAGCAGCTCGTGGAGGCCAAGTCGAAATCAGACTCTCTCAACATGGTGTTGACCAACAACCTCACGCGCTCCCTCTCCACCGCCGAGCTCAAGGAGGTGGATATCAAGGTGCTGAAGGGAGTTGTCTATATCTCCCTCGCCGACAACATGCTGTTCCGCTCCGGCAGCTATGAGGTGAACAGCCGTGCTATGGAGACCCTGAGCAAGATAGCCAAGATCATCAAGGACTATAAGGACTATGACGTGCTCGTGGAAGGCAACACCGACCCTGTGCCCATCAAGCGTGAGAATATCCGCAACAACTGGGACCTCTCGGCACTCCGAGCCTCTTCAGTGGTGCAGGTGCTCCAGAACGATTTCGGCGTTAATCCGAACCGTCTTACAGCTGGCGGACGTGGCGAATACAACCCCATCGCCGACA
>USHH01000036.1 GCA_900554345.1 uncultured Bacteroidales bacterium
GCCCATACCGCGGGCAACAACGGCTGCGTGGCTGGTCATACCGCCGCGCATCGTAAGGATACCCTGGGCCACGGCCATACCGCGAAGGTCCTCGGGAGATGTCTCGATGCGCACGAGCACCACTTTCTTCTTCTTCTCGGCCCATTCCTCGGCGTCGTCGGCCTGGAATACGATCTGGCCTGTTGCGGCGCCGGGAGATGCGGGAAGGCCCTTGGCCACAACAGTGGCTTTCTTCAGGCCGCTCTTGTCGAATACAGGGTGGAGAAGCTCGTCGAGCTTCTGGGGCTCCATGCGGAGAAGGGCTGTCTTCTCATCTATCATTCCCTCGCGGAGGAGGTCCATGGCGATTTTCACCATAGCGGCGCCTGTACGCTTGCCGTTACGTGTCTGGAGCATCCAAAGCTTGCCGTCCTGGATAGTGAACTCCATATCCTGCATGTCGCGGTAGTAGTCCTCGAGACGGTGAGCGATGCTGATGAGATCGGCAGCGCAGTCGGGCATCGACTCCTCGAGAGCGGGATATTTTGTGCGGCGCTCTTCCTCGCCGATGCCCTGAAGGGAAGCCCAGCGACGTGAGCCCTCGATAGTGATCTGCTGCGGAGTGCGCACACCGGCTACGACGTCCTCACCCTGGGCGTTGATCAGATACTCGCCGTTGAAGATGTTCTCGCCAGTGGCGGCGTCGCGACTGAAAGCAACGCCGGTAGCGGAGTTATTGCCCATATTGCCGTAGACCATGGCCTGCACGTTGACGGCGGTGCCCCATTCCTCGGGAATCTGGTTCATGCGGCGGTAGATGATTGCGCGCTCATTCATCCAGCTGTCAAACACTGCGCAGATACCACCCCAGAGCTGCTCCCATGCGGATTCGGGGAAGTCCTTCCCGGTGTATTCCTTGACGGCAGCCTTGAAGCGCTTCACGAGCTCCTTGAGGTCGTCAACGTCAAGCTCATTGTCAAACTTCACGCCTTTCTCTTCCTTCACCTTGTCCATAATGGCCTCGAAGGGATCGATATCGGTCTTGCTCTTGGGCTTCATGCCGAGCACGACGTCGCCATACATCTGCACGAAGCGGCGGTAGCTGTCCCATGCGAAACGGGGATTGCCGCTCTTCTCTGCCATAGTGTTCACGGTAGCGTCGTTCATACCAAGGTTGAGCACTGTGTCCATCATACCGGGCATAGAGGCGCGGGCGCCGGAACGCACGGAGACGAGAAGGGGGTTGGATGAATCGTCGAATTTCTTTCCGGTGAGAGCCTCCACGTGGGCTATGGCTTTCTCCACATCGCTCTTGATGTCTTCCACGACCTTGTCGCGGCCATACTGTGTATATTCTGTGCAGACTTCTGTGGTGATTGTGAAGCCCGGAGGAACAGGCATACCCAGCAGATTCATTTCAGCAAGGTTCGCACCCTTGCCGCCGAGAAGGTTTCTCATCCCGGCGTTACCTTCGGCCTTACCGTCGCCGAACGTATAGATCTTTTGTGCCATTATAAGTTAAGGTTTGGTTATATTTTATTATAAATCCGTTAGTTACTTGATTTTTACTGAATGAAGTTGTCAGTATTCTTACCATAAGGCTTCAAATCCTGAATCTTTTATCAGGGTTATATAATCAGTTTTTCACCGCAAATTTAACATTTATCATTCTAATTAGCTAATTTTGCACCATAAAATACGACAAAAATGGCAAAAAAATCAAAATTCCTGCCTATGCTGCCATCGGTAGAAATCACCGGAGTGGCTGCCGAAGGCAAGGCGATAACCCGCGTCAGGCTGCGCGAAACCGATGAAAGCGAGATAGTTGTCTTCATTCCATATGGAGCTCCCGGCGATATAGCCGACATAAAGATAGATAAGAAGAAGCATAGCTATGCCGAGGGACACATCGAGAGGCTCGTGACTCCGTCACCGATACGAGTGGAGCCCAGATGCCCGCATTTCACTCTTTGCGGCGGCTGCAAGTGGCAGCATCTTCCTTATGTCCGTCAGCTCGAATGCAAGCAGCAGGTGGTGGAGGACGCCCTGAAGCGGATAGGAAAGATCGGGCTGCCGGAAATCTCTCCGATTCTCGGCTCTGCGGAAATCTTCAACTACCGCAACAAGATGGAATATACCTTCTCCGACAAGAAATGGCGCACATGGGAGGAAGTGAAATCAGGCAAGGAGTTTACCGACAGCAGCAATGCCCTTGGATTCCATATCCCGGGAGCCTTCGACAAGGTGCTCCATATAGACGAATGCCATCTGCAGGGAGGCATCGGCAACGAAATCCGCAATTTCATCTACGACTATGCCCTCGGCCACAACCTCACCTTCTATAACCTCCGCGAAAACCGTGGTCTGCTGCGCACCCTTATGATCCGCACGGCATCAACCGGCCAGACAATGGTCTGCGTGGTTTTCGGAGAAGACGAGCCGGAGACCATACAGTCGCTGATGCAGTCGATAGGGGAGCGGTTTCCCGACATCACCTCACTCCTATATATAATCAACCGGAAGCTCAACGACACCATCAGCGATCAGGAGGTTGTGGCGTTCAGAGGTCCCGACTATATAGAGGAAGAGATGGAAGAACTGCGTTTCCGCGTCAATGCGAAATCGTTTTATCAGACCAACTCTCGTCAGGCATACGAATTATATAAGGTGGCACGCCGTTTCGCCGGCCTTGATGACGGTGAGGCAAAGGACGCGCTTGTATACGACCTATACACCGGCACTGGCACGATAGCCAATTTCGTGGCCCGCAACGCCCGCAAGGTCGTTGGTATAGAATATGTGGAGGAGGCTATCGAGGATGCCAAGCTCAACTCGAAGGTCAACGGCATCGACAACACGCTCTTCTACGCCGGCGACATGAAAGACATCCTCACGTCGGATTTCATCGCTAAGCACGGAGTGCCCGACGTCATGATCATCGATCCGCCGAGAGCCGGCATGCACGAGAATGTGGTGAAGGTAATACTTGAGGCTCGCCCTAAGGTGATCGTATATGTGAGCTGCAACCCGGCCACGCAGGCACGCGACCTCGCCCTCCTCGACACGCAGTACAAGGTCACAGCCGTACAGCCGGTCGACATGTTTCCCCACACGCATCATGTGGAGAATGTATGTCGGCTTGAATTGAGACAGTAATTTTGTTCGACAGATGATATGGTAATAGAAAATACTATCGCGCAATTGAAAAGCATATTCCGCCATCACAGGGATGGGGACAGCGTCAGGATTCTGTTTGTATGCCTCGGCAACATCTGCCGCAGTCCGGCCGCCGAGGGAGTAATGAAAAAAGTCGTGGAATCGGATTCCGCGGATCATACATGGGTGATCGACTCCGCTGGAACAGGAGGCTACCACATCGGAGAGTTTCCTGACAACCGCATGCGTGTGCATGCCAGGCGCCGCGGACTCGAGCTGACACATCGCTGCCGCAAGGTAAGTGTCCTTGATTTCGAGGAGTTTGACATTATCATAGGAATGGACGCCTCCAACCTGCGCAATCTGAAGAGACGGGCGCCCACAGTCGAAAATGAGAAAAAGATAATGCCCATGTCGGCGTTCTTTTCGCTCGCCACACGCTATGATCATGTGCCCGACCCCTATTATGAGGGAGCCGAGGGGTTTGAGCTTGTGCTCGACCTGCTCGACGATGCATGCCTTAACCTGCGCGACAGCATCGACTTCGCTCTCGGCGACTGAGACGGCTATGACACAAGCTCGGCAAACATACGGTCGAAACACGCATCGAGATCGACACATTTGCCGGGATGTGGCCGGGAAGTCTGCACGGCGGCGCTTTTGGCAGCAGTGAGCCAACGGAATCGTTCCTCTACAGGAAGCAGGGCAATGGGTCCTGCTTCTTTTTTGCCCATAGCCACATCAGCAAGGGCCCGTGCCGCCCACTTGATCTCATCGATAGTGTGAGGAACGTCAAATGCCATGACCCTCTTGGCCGGAATCCGGATTTCCACCCGTATCCAACGCCGTCGCTTACACATCATGGCGAGCCCGATATTGACAAATTCCTCCCGCTCTATGCTGGGCACATAGCGTATCACGGCATACTCATACAATGCGGTTTCTGGCTTCGACTGCATGACTGACAAAGATTTCAGAGTTTTCAAGACGGGCGGTGAGAAACTGCCTATATACCGAGCGAAGCTTATCAGGAGAACCCGGAGCGCCTTCCCAGGCGAGCAGTTCATCGGGCACAAGATTCACTATCTCGGCAATCTTCCGAGCCGACAAGACCGCATGGGCTTTTCTGTCGGCTTCCGCGAGAAGGGAAGCCCTGTGGAGAAGTGCATGGTCTTTCACGTAGGGGAAAGGAGAGAGTGCCGAGGCTTCGGGATTGGTCCAGGCATGATGGAAATATAGAGAGGCGCCATGGTCGATGAGCCACGGCTCGCGGTGCCACACGAGCATGTTGGTGTTTTTCACCGTGCGGTCGATGTTAGTGATGAAGGCGTCGAGCCAAACGATGTCGGAGGCTGTGGCGGCATCTATCTGAAAGGCATATGGATCCATAGTCACAGCGCCGTTGAGGAAATGAAGTCCTACATTCAGGCCCATGCTCCATTTCAGCAGGTCCTGGATCTCCTCGTCTGCCTCGGTCCTGCCGAAGTCCTGATCGATGTCGAGGAGCACTATCTCGGGCACCTTCAGGCCCAGCGCCCGGGCAATCTCTCCACCGATCAGTTCGGCTACAAGCGCTTTCTCGCCATGACCGGCACCCCTGAATTTCACGACATACCGGAAGCCATCGTCCGCCTCGGCGAGGGCGGGAAGCGACCCGCCCTCGCGAAGCGGACTGATATAGCGTGTCATTTCCTGGCGACGCAACTCCATATCAATAGAGTATGTCCCAGGCAGGAAGCATCACCGGCTCCTGTTCGAGAAGTTTCAGCGTCTTTGCCGGCACATATTTCCTGTCGACCACCAGACGGAACATGTAGTCGTCAAACCACTGGTCGGAAAAGATGAGGTGGCCGTCGTTGGCGCCAGGGCCCCAGCTGTTCTCCACCATCCATTTGACGGGTTTGCCATTGTCGTCGAGGTCGACGGCACAGAGCGTCATGGCATGGCTCGAGGCGCTCGCCTGGCTGCGGATGCGGTCGGCCTTGTCCATCGAGAAGTCGACTCCGAAAAGCGATGAATAGTCGAAGTTGGCAGGATCCATCACCCCTCGGTCGCGGTCGAGGAACTTGGCTACGTCACATGAAAAATACATCATGGTGCTGTCTTTGATTGAAGCGATAGCCATCTCCTTGATCTCGTCGGCGGGAAGATTGAGATAGCGCCAGTTGTCGCCGTCATAGAGGTGGCGGTCGTAGTCTATCTCATACACCTTGTGATACGGGCGCGACGGATCGTTCATAAGCATCACGTAGCCGTTCTTGAGGTCTTTGCCAACATACTCGTCGTAAAACTGTTTCGGCGTGTACTTCTTCCGACTGACCACATCGCCCTTGGAATTGCGGCGTGTCCACTCGAATTCCGTCGGGGGCTCGCCGATAGTGAGCGCGAGCATACGGTAGATGTCGCCGAGCATTCGGTCTTTAGCCGCGAGAAGCTCCTCTGAGGAAGCTCCGTCATTGTGCATCTCCCTTAGCTCCAGGCCGTCCTGCCGCAGCTTGAGCGAGATGAGACGGTTCATCTTCGAGGTGTTGTTGGTGCTGAAGGTCTCCTGCATGCACTCGGCAGGCACGATACCGTATTTCGACAGATTGTCGGCAATACCCGTAAACTGTCCTCCGTCGCTCAGTGGATGGCCGAAGAGCCACTCCACCATACGGTCATCCATCGGACGGTCGGCGTAGTCGATTATTCCCTGAAGGAAAAGGTTAGACTTTTCCAGCTGGTCGTAGAAGAAATTGTAGGCCTGCGAGAGCTCGAGCTCCGGAAGGTCATGGTCGGCCATCATCTGCGAGCGGATCACGTTTAGCCCCGTGAAGAGCCAGCATCTGCCCGACGACTTCTGATCGGTGATGCCCTTGCTCTTCACCCTGTGTGAAAAATGGGTGTCGAAGCCGTTCTTGTTGTCGGCGCTGAGAGCAAGCTTGTCGATGTCGTTGTTGGCAATGGCGTTGCGTAACGCCTTTGTCGAGGCATCGTCGGAATAGCCGCTGCGAAGCTGCTGAAGCTTCGCAGTGGAGATTCCACCGTCGTTGTCGGCGAGCGCCACATCGCAACCGAGTATCGCCGCTATGCATAGAGCGGCTATGGAAAGCCTTTTCATATCAGAGCTTATCAAGACATTCAGTCACGTTACGGCTGATTCTCGCATCGAGGTCTGTCTCGTCGGCAGGAATGAACTTGCTGCCTACGATGTGCTCGTAGAGCTCTATGTAGCGTTTGCTCACTTCCTCGCAATATGCCGGCGTCATCTCGGGCACCTTATGGCCAGGCTTGCCCATGAAACCGTTGGCGATAAGCCACTGCCGCACGAATTCCTTAGAGAGCTGCTTCTGCTCCTCGCCTTTCTCGAAGCGTTCCTCGTAGCCGTCGGCATAGAAATAGCGCGAGGAGTCGGGAGTATGGATCTCATCGATCAATATCACCTTGCCGTCCTTGAGGCCGAACTCATATTTGGTGTCGACGAGGATGAGGCCGCGCCTGGCAGCCATCTCGGTGCCTCTTGCGAAGAGGGCGAGCGCGTAGCGCTCCACCTGCTCATACACTTCGGGGCTCACAATGCCGCGGGCTATGATCTCCTCGCGCGATATGTTCTCGTCGTGGCCGGCGTCGGCTTTGGTAGTGGGAGTCAGGATGGGATGGGGAAGCTTCTGGTTCTCGCGGAGACCATCGGGAAGCTCTACGCCGCAGATGCTTCTCGCACCGGCCTTGTATTCGCGCCAGGCGCTCCCGGCCAGATATCCCCTCACAATCATCTCAATCTTCAGAGGGTCGCATTTCACGCCCACCGTCACCATCGGATCGGGCACCGCAAGCTTCCAGTTGGGCACTATATCGGCGGTAGCGTCGAGGAAGTATGCCGCGATCTGATTGAGCACCTGTCCTTTGTAGGGTATCCCTTCAGGAAGAATCACGTCGAAGGCCGAGATTCGGTCGGTGGCCACCATCACGAGCAGGCGGTCGTCGATATCATATACATCGCGCACTTTGCCGTGATATACTGATTTCTGACCTTTGAAATTAAAATCTGTAGATGTTAAAGTTGCCATGAAGTTGTGTATTGTGTGTTTCAGATGCAAAATTACAACTTTTATCGTTTTGTTGTATGCCTGCACAGCCTTAAAATGCATCATCGCAAAACAAAAAAGCCATGACTTCCCCTGAATGGGACCATGGCGCAATCGTGGCACGTCGTGTTGAGAGCGATCAGCGTTACGACACTATGCCCGTGACCGTGACTTCTATGTCGCGTGCAAGAGCGGCATTGTCCTTTATATAATGATAGAGCTCAACCAGAGGAGTCATCATATCGTCTTTGCCATTTTCCGGAATCCCCCCGCAGGTTGCGATCTCATCCGAGGTTTTCTGTTCCGCGGCTTCGAGCGAGATATTCTCGTCGTGAGCCCTTCTGAGGAGTTTCTCTTTAAGTAAATCGGAGGATGAGAAGAGCTGTGTGTTGGCAACAAAAGAGAAACAGTCCTCAAGAAGCCTTGGCCATAATGACATGTCGATTCTTGTCTGAAGGGAATCGATATAGAGACTCGTGCTCATGGCGCACCGCATAAGTCCCTCGACCGAGGAACGGCGGGAATGATCGGCCGGAATATCGGAAGGCTTATACAGGTCTCTGATGTCGGAGAATGCGAAACGAGGATTATATTTCGGTGAATCCTTGGTGCGTTTGGCGACAGGGGTGGTGACAGCATAACAATAAGCGAGAAATAGATTGATCTTGTGGATTATCAAAGGCGCGTTTTTCGCGAGCTTATCTTTCTCCCTGGCAAGATGGATCTGGCGCTGTCTCTCAATTTCCGACTCAACCTCTATCTCAGACTTCATTGATCCTACCGCATTGAGGAAGAGACCGAGAATCACCAACCCGCACATCACTTCGATTGCAGTGATAGCCTGGGCCCAGCCATGGACAGGTGTATAATCGCCGAAACCCAACGTCGATATGGTCACTATACTGTAGTACACCCACGACCCGAAGTCGGTGGTCCCGTTGTCTGGGATGCGGAACTGAGAGTCGGGAAGCAGCCAGTAGATGAATGCGAACACCGGCATGAGCCCTATATAAAGACATATCCAATAGATAGGCCTTACATTTGAAACGACATGGAAAAAATGTCTTATTCGGTTGGAAAGCGACATGGAATCTGATATTTAACGATAGTTTTACTGATATAACATTTGGAGGGGCTGATGGTTTGCTCATGTATCCATCCGTTTCATGTCCATATCGCCGCATGCATATAAAAAGCCGGCACCTTCCGATGCCGGCTTCCATATCCTGTAGGGTTTGTTATTTATTCCGAGCATAGATAAGAGATTCACGGCATTTTTCCGTGATATAGGCATAGTCACCCGCAACTACTTTGTCTTTTGGGAAAAGCTTGCTGCCCATGCCAACGCAATAGGCACCAGCTTTCATCCATCGGCCGATATTGTCGGCGGTAGGCTCCACTCCGCCGGTCACCATGATCTTCGACCACGGCATGGGAGCCATCAGCCCCTTGACAAACGACGGTCCGAGCACATCTCCCGGGAAGACCTTGCAAAGGTCGCAGCCTGCCTCCTGGGCATATCCCACTTCCGTGACGCTGCCGCAGCCCGGAGTGTATGGGATGAGACGACGGTTGCAGATGCGGGCGACCTCCGGGTTGAAAAGAGGCCCGACTACGAAACAGGCACCAAGCTGGATGTAGAGCGCAGCTGTGGCCGGATCGACCACAGAGCCGACACCCAATGCCAGATCAGGACACTCCTCCGCCGCATATTTCACGAGATAGCCGAAGATTTCATGGGCGAAATCCCCGCGGTTGGTAAACTCGAAGGCGCGTATGCCTCCATCGTAACATGCCTTGACTACATTGCGTGCCTTCTCAAGGTCTTTGTGATAGAACACCGGCACCACAGGTGCCTCCTTCATCTTGGCAAACACTGCCTGCTTATCGAATCTTGCCATTATCTCTGCACTCTTCCGTTAGCGTTACCTCTTGCCAAAGCCTTTACCTCCTCGGCCGTGACAAGGTTGAAATCACCGTTGATCGTCTGCTTGAGCGCCGAAGCCGCAACTGCAAACTCCAGCGCTTCGCCAGGCGACGGCATGGTGAGTAGTCCGTGGATCAGACCGCCCGAGAAGCTGTCGCCGCCACCTACACGGTCGATGATCGGGTCGATGTCATAACGGCGGCTCTCATAGAAATCCATGCAGTCGTAGAGCAGCGCCTTCCATCCGTTGTGGGTGGCCGAATACGACTCCCGCAGCGTGGAGGCAACATACTTGAAACCGAACTCCTCTGTCATGGCCTTGAAAATACCTTTATAGCCTTCGGCCGATGTCCTGCCTCCCTCCACATCCGCTTCCGGCTTAAAGCCGAGACAGAGCTCGGCGTCTTCCTCATTGCCGATGCAGACGTCGACATAGCTCATGAGGGGACGCATCACGGAGATGGCCTTCTCGCTCGACCAGAGTTTCTTCCGGAAATTCAGGTCAACGCTTATCATGACGCCGTGGCGTCGGGCTGCCTCGCATGCGAGGCGCACCAGCTCAGCATCATTGCCGGAGAGGGCAGGGGTGATGCCACTCCAGTGAAACCAGTCGGCCCCGTCCATTATACTGTCGAAATCAAAATCGTCGGGGGTAGCCTCGGCGATAGAACTTCCGGCCCTGTCGTAAATCACTTTCGACGGCCGCATCGAGGCGCCGGTCTCACAATAATAAATCCCCACCCGGTTTCCACCGCGGGCTATATAGTCAGTGCGCACTCCGTATCTGCGCAGGGAGTTGAGGGCAGCCTGACCTACCTCATGCTCCGGCAGCTTGCTCACGAAATATGCCTCATGTCCATAATTGGCGCAGCTCACTGCCACATTGGCCTCGCCGCCGCCCCAGATGGCGTCGAAGGAGTCGACCTGCACGAGACGATGGCATCCGGCGGGGGACAGCCTGAGCATGATTTCCCCGAGAGTCACTATCTTACTCATATCATTTCATTTCAAGATATTTCACTTTATCCATATCTCCATAGTCGAGGTTCTCCCCGCCCATACCCCAGATAAACATGTAGTTGGACGTTCCTGCGGCGGCGTGGATGCTCCATTCCGGACTCATCACGGCCTGCTCGTTGTGGAGCCATATGAGTCGGTTTTCCTGAGGCTCTCCCATAAGGTGGCAGATAGCGTTGCCTTCGGGCACCTGGAAGTAATAATATACCTCCACGCGGCGGTCATGGGTATGGGCCGGCATGGTGTTCCAGACTGAGCCAGGCATCAGCTCCGTAAGACCCATCTGAAGCTGGCATGGCCCTTCCTCAAGCACATTGTTGGTGATGAGCTGGTTGATGTAGCGGTCGTTGCTCTCCTCCATGCTGCCGGCATGCATGCGGTTGGCCTTGATGCTTCCCTTGCGGCCGTCGATGGTTATGAGCTGGGTCTTATATGCCTTATGGGCCGGCGTGGAGTTGATATAGAAGCGGGCAGGATTGGATGCGTCTTTACTTCTGAACACAACCGACTTATTGCCTCGCCCCACATACAGGGCGTCCTTGAACTGAAGTTCATATTCCTTGCCGTCGACCACCACAATGCCGGGGCCTCCCGTATTGATCACTCCAAGCTCACGTCGCTCCAGGAAATACTCCGCCTTCAGAGGGTCGATTGTCTCCAGGACGACATCACGGGCCACGGGCACTACGCCGCCGTATATGATTCGGTCGTACATGCTGTAGGTGAGCGTCACGGTGTTTTCCTTCATCACCTCCGGCATCATGAAATGCGAGCGCAGGCGTGAAGTGTCATAGCTTTTGAAGTCCTCGGGGTTGACGGCCCTGAGCATTTTCCATGTGGCCTGCGCCTGCCCCGCAAGGCAGACAAGAGCCGCAGCCACGGTTATAATACATTTTCTCATATTCGTAATTCTATTCTGTTGATTCCAATTTATCCGAGCCGGATCTGATCATGAGGGCCTCGTTGCGGAGAATGTGTACACGGTTCCACCACATCATGCCCATGCAGATGATCACGAGAAGGCCGCTTCCGATCCATTTGAGGTTGACCGAGGCCTGATAGATGATCCATGCGAGAGGCGACGACGCGAAGTCGAGCGATCCACCCTCGAAGCCTGCCGGGATGGCCACGGCACTGTCGCCGGTTACTGTAAACACATCCTTGGCCGCCATCGTGAAGGCCGGAGCCAGATACGTCACGCTATACAGGCCGAGCACAAGCACCACGAGTCCTACGATGAATGTCTTTACCACATTGCCTTTTGTGAACGGCAGCACAAGTGGAAACACGTAGAACATTCCGGCGAGTGAAGCAAGCGGCAGGAACTGATTGCCGGGAAGGATTACGGCGAGTGCGAGTGTGGCGGGGATAAGCAGCAGCGACACCACGAGTGTAGTGGGGTTGCCGATTACAAGCGCCGGGCTCATGCCTATGTTCAGTCCGTCGGCGCCCTTGAATTTCCTTGCGATCAACTGCCGCGTAGCCTCGGAGATAGGTTTCAGTCCCTCGATAAACAGAACGGTGACGCGGGGGATAAGTTCCATCACTGCGCCCATCTTGATGCCGAGACCAAGTATATAAGGTATCTTGTCGACGATTTCCTTCCAGGAAGTGCAGGTGAGGCATCCGATGCCTACACCCACGATTACACCGAGAAACAGAGGCTCCCCGAGAAGGCCGAATCTCTTCTTCAGCCCTTCGGCGTCGATCTCGAGCCTCTGCATGCCGGGAATCCTGTCGAGGCCCTTGTTGATGACCCAGGCAAACGGAGCGAAACCTGCGCAGAAGGGCTGCGGAATCGAGATGCCGTCCATATCTTTATAATAGTTCTGGAATTTTTTGGCGGTCATGTCGGCGAGTACAAGGGTGATGATATAGCACACCACAGCTCCGAAGAAACCCCATGCGAGAGAGTCTGAGGCGAAGTAGATGATCGCTCCTATGAATGCGAAGTGCCAGTAGTTCCAGAGGTCTATATTAACGGTGCGTGTGGTTTTCGTTAACAGCATCAACAGGTTGACACCAAGACATACGGGGATTATAAAGGCGCCCACGGCCGTGTTGTAGGCCACGGCGGCGGCGGCGGGCCATCCCATGTCGAAGACCCTGAGCTGAAGGTCGTAGATTTCTACTACGGAGTTGAGTGCCGGGCCGAGTGCCGAAGTCAGAAGAGCTGTCACGATCGAGAGGCCGACGAAGCCGACTCCGACCTTAAGACCGGCCTTGAGCGCGTCGCCGGGCTTTATGCCGATGCAGATGCCGAGTATCGTGAAGATCACCGGCATCATCACGGCAGCGCCAAGACCAATGATATAACTGAAAACCGCTTCCATCACTTAGGCTGTTTGCCTATATAGGCCAGGATGCCTCCGTCGACATAGAGGATATGGCCATTGACGAAATCGGAAGCATCCGAAGCCAGGAAGAGCGCCGGGCCCATCAGGTCTTCGGGTGTCCCCCAGCGGGCAGCGGGAGTCTTTGAGATGATGAAGCTGTCGAACGGATGTCGGCTACCGTCGGGCTGACGCTCGCGGAGCGGAGCCGTCTGCTCAGTGGCTATGTAGCCCGGGCCTATGCCGTTGCACTGTATGTTGTATTCGCCGTATTCGGAGCAGATGTTGCGGGTGAGCATCTTCAGTCCGCCCTTGGCTGCCGCATAGGCGCTCACCGTCTCGCGTCCGAGTTCGCTCATCATCGAGCAGACGTTGATTATCTTGCCGTGTCCTTTCTTTATCATGCCGGGAATCACGGCCTTTGCGCAGATGAACGGCCCCACGAGATCTATATCTATCACCTTTCGGAAATCCTCCGCCTTCATCTCCTCCATGGGGATGCGCTTGATAATGCCGGCGTTGTTGACGAGGATATCGATTGTGCCTACTGTCTTCTCGATATCCGCCACCATGTTTCTGACGGCCTCCTCGTCGGTGACATCGCAGAGATAGCCTCTGGCATCGATGCCGAGCCTGCGGTAAGCCTCCATACCGCGGTCGACGGTTTCCTGACGTGAACAGTTGAACACTATCTTCGCACCCGCCTCAGCGAATGCCTTGGCAATGGCGAGACCTATGCCGTAGGCGGCTCCGGTCACGAGCGCGACTCTGCCTTCCAATGAAAAATTGACCATAACTTTATTCTGTTTCGTTTATTGAATATTCAAGCACATATACTTTTGACGAGGTGGGTCTGTCGGCGGCCACCTTCTCCCCGTCGCCCTGATGCGTTTCCTGCACGAAGATATGAAGCTTCTTGTCTTCGTTCCAAAGATTGGTGTCGATCGATGGCTCCCACGCATCTACCGGGAAATCGGTAAGGTCTTTCGTATTCCAGCTTCCAGACGCGATATCGGGAGTGTAGGCCAGCGACACCTTGCTGCCGCGCTCTTCATCGCGGAACACATACCAGGCCCTGCGCCCGTCGCTCACGATTCTCGGGCGTGAAATGGGAATCATCTTTGTGCCACCGCCGGAAAGAGAAAATGGAGCCGTGCGTTTTCCTACCTGTTGTGCGTGCCATCCGGAACCGTCATGCCACACCAGCCTGTATTGAGGCACGTCGCTGTCGGCATCTCTCCAGTAGGTGGCTATATACGGATTGCCGTTGCTGTCGGCGGTCATACTGGTCTGATTGATGAGCTCGCTGTTCTGAGGTATTTTCCATACGGTCTCGGCCGACTCAAGAGTGATCGGAAGAGTATATGGCGAGCCGTCGCTTTTCCGCCATGTACGGCCTCCGTCGGTGGATTGCGCGTAACAGAGATCATGGTTGGTCTCCACCATCCATGTCTCGCGCCATACCCATGATACGTGGATCATGCCGTTCTCATCCACATGCATCTGCCAGTAGGCATTTCGTTTACCCTCGCCGTCGATCAGCACGTCCTGTATCCTTTCCCATTTCCCGGCAACTGGGTCGTAGCCGTTGAGCACGAGATTCCCGTTGCCCGAGGCTCCTGAACGATAGGCGAAAAGCAGCCTGCCGTCAGGCATGGTATGGAATTCAGGATAGGTGACGTCGTTCTCGTCATTCCCGGTCATGGGGGAGAGGGGCATGAACTCAAGGCCTCCGGGCTCGACGGATCGTGTATATCTTAGAGGGTTGCCGTGATGGTCGAATGAAAGGTGGAGATATCCGCGGCCGTCCACTCCCATGCTTATCACATTGTGCCCGTCGGCTATATTGCCGGTGAATCCGGTGTCGCTCAGCGTCCACCTGTCGCTGCCGAGTTTCCGCTTTCCGACCATGAGATGCCCTTGCGGATTATAATAGGCAATATACTGTGTGTCGCCGTGGGTGGCGAGGGAACTCTCGCGGAAAACGGCTGTGTTGACTGATGTGCGGCTGTATCCGTCGCCCGCCTCGATGAGTCTGGGCTCAGCGGCACGGGCCGGCATTAAGGCCGACACTGCGGCCATGGTTATGATGAATCGCATGATGCCTTTATTTCTGATTTCCGGTTCTCAGATACTCTACCCAATTCTCGAGCGACGTGATATCCGTGCGGTCCCAGGCATAACCCCAGTAATATCTGAACGGCTTGCCGGGAGCTACTGTTGAAACCGCCAAAAGGGGACCATGCATAGGAAA
>USHH01000037.1 GCA_900554345.1 uncultured Bacteroidales bacterium
CTCCAAAACCCTCAATAAAGCAGGCTAATTTTGGAACACGAAACTGAACACCCTAGTTAAATGATATAGATTTGGGGAATTATAAGCATATTTGGTGGGTTCCTACTGACCATTCTCGCGGACATTTCGTGGAAAAGAACGGAACCAGAACGGACATTCACAGACATTGTCCGTAAAAATTAGGAGAATACATATGTGGGAGATTTTCCTTTTCTTAGAGATGATTGGACAATTACATAAGGACCGCTAATTAATTGAGAATTAGCGGTCCTTATGTAGTGTCATCAGCAGGATTCCTTGCCTGCGTTGACGATAGGCATCCAGATTATCTCACAATAACTTTCTTTGTATAGTCGCCCACACAGACGAGATATATGCCTTTGGCGAGATTCTCGCGATATGTCTCCACACCTGCCATATCATATATCCGGGCATCGGCAGGCGCTATTATATCATTACCCCTGACATATATGACTGCATCTCCGTTGACGGCCTCTACGCCTGAAAGATCATCGACCCGGAAGGCCGGCGATATGGTCTCGGTCACTGTTCCACCCTCTCCATTGTCAAGAACCACTCTCAAGTCAAACCATCCGTTATCGGATTTCCTGTCTACGACACTCATGTCGGCAATATAAAAATACCCCCAGCCGGGCATGAAATCACGTGATTCATCAGCTGTCACCTCTATGGGTTGCCAGCTATCTTTCTGGTAAGGAGAATATTCAAGCGTGATGCTGTTCACACGCTCGGAATTATAGTATCCATACCCTTCTTCCGGCTCAACGTAATGGAACACTCCACAATAAAGCTGGGCTTTCGCATCGGCAGCAGATGCAAACTCCGTCTTCACATTTCCTCCCGCGTCAACGGTGCGGAGCATCTGGAGTGTAGGAGGAGGCACAAGTTCTGACGCGGGTGACAGACTCACCTCCGTGACATTGACGCCGTTTATTCCTCCGATGGTATAATTGCTGTCTTCAAGACGAATCTCCGTACCTTTTTCAATGTCCGGTGTCACGAAATTTCTGGTATACTCTTGTCCATTTACTGTTTTTTTGAGAAGAGTCTTATCTATACGGCGGTCTTCTCCACGCGCACCCACCACATTCCATATTATATCTGACTGATAGTCAAAATTGGTGGAAAGCACAGGGAAACCATCTCCCCACAAAGGATTTTCCGATGCAGCGAATGCCATGAAGGGATTGTCGGCTTTCTCGAAATCCCACACCCCACCTTGCGAGACTGTGAATCTGAAGTAGCCGTTAACCCATCCTATATAAGCGGGACTGGCGGTATCAATATCCACAGGGAGAGCCCAGACAGAACCTGCACCAATGTCATTAATTTCTGAATTACCCAAGGCTTCCCAATCTACCGGCACGGGAAGCAGCGTCATGCCTTGCCGCTTATCCTCAGGCGCCTGCCATGCGAGTATGGCGGTCTGCATAAATCTTTCTCCAGACACACCATATACACTGCTCAAGTCGGCTACCTTATCAGATGCGAGCTGGAAGCCCATGGTGCAGTAATGTCCTTTATCCCGCGTCTCTCCGTTTTCATCAGGTGCGGGTGTATAGGGAGTTGAAGCAAACCGCTGCGGTATCGTGGTGTAGTTGGTGTCGTTGGTGACCGTCTGTGTATGTGATCCGTCTGAGGTCAGCAGACACATGATGCTTTGTGTGAGACCCACACCACCGACAACGGTAGAAAAGAACAAGTCGTCGCTCTTGCTGGCATACGCTTTCAGTATCGCATTTGTATGCAAAGCATCATCCTCATACCAGTGCGCCCAACGCACCGTTGCTAAACTATTAATTTGTCCACATGACTTGCTCTGGACTATAAAGATTTGGTCGGTATATTCCAGCATGCCTTTTTGCCAGAGTCCCAGTTGCTCGTCTCCTTTCCATACGTATATGTCGGTCGACAGAATATTACCTTCGGGATCCCGGGGATCGAACACAACGCACTGGTCGGCTTCCGACGGAGATGCCTCAATCTCCACATCTTCATTCACCACAACATTCTCCTTGTAGACATATACCGGACAGGCCTCCTTCAGATTCGTGAAGCAGAGACATAGATTGTATGTGCCCGCCGGCAGCGCGAACGATATGGTGCCGGGGTACTCGAAGTCCCACATTCCTATTTCAAAAACAGACCCGTAACCGGGCTTCATCGCCATCGACATCATCTCAGGCTCATATTCGGCCTCGTCATAATCGAGGGTAAAGGATACTGAGAAAATTTCCTCCTCTTCCTCTCCTTCCTCTTTTCGATTGTCAAAGGCCTGACGGATACCATTCATGTCGGTATTCACCTCCTGCCCGTTTCTTTTGATACTTGAGGCGACCCTGTCTTCCTGCCTTACCTGACCGGGTTTGCCTTTCTGTGGCTTTTCGACGGCAAAGGCATTTCCGGCTGCCATACACAACATGATTGTCGTGACCAGCATGATAAAATGTCTCATAACATTTGATTTTGGCCGGAGGAGCTTCCGGCTGTTGAACTTGTCTTCGGGCCAGCTCCTCTCCCGCAGGATGACCCGGTGGCAAAATTATGCTTTTATGATGTCCATACCCAAACAATGGCTATGGACAGGCTATGGACAACGTCCATTTTTAATGGATATCTGCATAAAAATCACTAATTTTGACCATGAAATCACTTCCAACGGTATTTTTAACCATATTTTTATTGATACTTTCCGGATGTCATCAAAGAAACGCGATTGATGAGACCTACCCCTGGCCGTCTTCCGGAAACGCAGCTGTAGACTCTCTGCTGATGATTTTTGAGAAGAAGTCTACTTCGGGTTCACATGCTAAAAGCCTCAGAGGCATTGTTGACACACTATATATGCTGTCGGAGAAAAACAGCGGAAACAGGCTGTTGCTTTCAAGGGCAATGTTCTGCGATGCCTCGACACTGTCGATATGGAAAGACAGTCTCCGCATAGAACGTCTGCGCAACACAGCACTGACCATGCTCGACTCGACAACACATCCGTATGACTACAACCGCTGGAAGATCTTGAAGAGAATAGAGACATCGCTGGATAATTTCATACAGCTCACCAATGGACTGAGTTATTTTCAAAAAATAAACGACCGTCTTCAGTGTGCACATTGTTATCGTCATCTCGGAAGCATAATGCTCGGAATAGGCAATACCAAACGTGCTTATTCCTATATTGAGAAAAGCCGGGAGCTCTTTCTTCAGCTTGGCGACAGCATCAATGCCCTTGCCCAACTGGGCGACCTCTCCCTTACATGTGGAAAGGAAAAACACGACAGCATCATGCGCCTGCTGCTCGCCACTGAAGCCTTTACAAGCAGATACAATTACAAGATAGTAGCGTTGAACAACTACTATAACACCACGGATTCCATTCCTCTCATAGACGAAGCCATAGCGCTCTGTCGTAAAAATAAAGAGGATTCCATTCTTTTCATGCCCATGCTGTATGCGCGAAAGGGCCATCATCATGCAAGAAAGGTAAGCAAGCAAGAGGGGCTCGCGCTGGTGGAGAAAGCCATGCAGATGATGCCGGAGGGGTATCGCAATGACTTTAAGGAAAAGGTTTACGAGGCTTATGCCGATGCCAATATAAGGGTCGGAAACTATAAAAAGGCGGCCTTTGCCTATGATATAAGAGACAGCCTGAAGAGGCTTAATGGGGAGCGGCTCCAGAATTCAATGATTACAGACGCGGACCTACAGTCGGAAATAACGGTATATGAGGAAAGAATAAAAAAGGATAACGAGCGAGCACTTCTCCTTTTGATCGTGGCATGTCTGGTAATCGCCGTTCTGGGAGTATGCGTTCTTTATATTTCCGCCCGACGTTCAAAAAGGAAGAAGTGCGAGGCTTTAAGGACTGAGATGAAATATCAGGAATCCCGGCAGAATCTTGTGGCCACATCAATGGTACTTGAGGAGAAAGAGCAGTTTATCCGGCAGCTTATGGATGAGATAAGCGCGATGAGCGCTACCGACAATATATCCGACCAACAGAAAGGAAGACTCCTGCAGATAGTGAAGACCCACATGCGCCATAACGAAGAGCGCCAGCAGCTCATGAGGATACAGCAACACTCGGGAGGAGAATTCATAAGACGTCTTAAAGCCGAGTATCCGGGTCTAACGGAGAGCCAGCTGCAATTGGCCTCGATGATTTCAGCCGGAATAGATACCGGACAGATCTCACGCTTTTTCAACATAGACCGGCTGTCGGTGAATAAGAGCAGGTATCGCCTCCGCCTGAAACTGGGTCTCCGGAAAGATGAAGGCCTCGATGATTTCCTACGCAGGTTCGGCCGCGATAATAATGAATGATGTTGAAAAGCTGTTGAAAACTTGTCGGCAACCTGTAGGAAAGCTATCGATAACCCGTAAATAAGCTGGTGACAATAAGATTATTAATGTAGAAAACGGTTTTCCCCTTTCGGGCTCCGGCTTGTCGCCCGAAAGGGGGCGACGGGCTTTTCTACAATTATCCCACCACTTTTCCTACGACTTTTCTACACCTGCACCCCATGTTTTGTTAAGCTTTTTTATTAATTTTGCACAACAAGCCACCGGCTGTAGACAAACTCGGCATCTCACTCATATTGCGTGGGGATAGCATGTAGATAACCTGTAGGCATCCTGTAGACTCTTCTTCCCCACGGCAAAATAGCCAAATATGCAAGAGGAAGTTATTGTCAGTTGTCGACAGCGGGTGTTGTTGATGACTTTTAATTTTAATTAATCTTATCTTTTCATTAAATAAAAAACTATGGAATCAGCCTCCGAGACACTCAAGCGCGAGATTGCGGCGCTCAAGAAGGAGAAGAACGCCCTGATCATGGCCCACTACTACACGCGGGAGGAGATACAGGAGATAGCCGACTTTATCGGCGACTCGCTCGCCCTGGCCAGGGAAGCGGCGAAGACCGACGCCTCCATAATAGTGATGTGTGGAGTGCATTTCATGGGAGAGACGGCGAAGATCCTCTGCCCCGACAAGAAGGTGCTCGTGCCCGACACGGAGGCCGGCTGCTCGCTGGCCGACAGCTGTCCCGCCGATGACTTCGCGAGATTCGTAAGCGAGCATCCCGACCACACGGTCGTATCGTATGTGAATACTACCGCCGCTGTGAAGGCCCTTACAGATATTGTGGTGACAAGCGGCAACGCCCGCAAGGTGATAGACTCGCTGCCGGCCGATGAGAAGATAATATTCGGCCCCGACAGAAACCTCGGAGAGTATATAAATTCGGTGACAGGAAGGAATATGCTTCTTTGGAACGGGGCATGTCACGTGCACGACCGCTTCTCGCTCCAGGGCGTGCTGGATATGAAGAAGGAGCATCCGGGAGCGAAGGTGCTCGTACATCCGGAATGCAAGCGGCCGCTGCAGCTGGTGGCCGACAAGGTTGGCTCTACGGCCGCACTGCTGGAATACGCCCGCAACGACGAGGCACGCGAGTTTATCGTGGTGACGGAAAGCGGCATTCTGTATGAGATGCAGCGCAAGTGTCCCGACAAGACGTTCATGCCGGCACCTCCCGAGGAGGTGGGCTGCCAGTGCAACAATTGCGAATACATGAAGCTCAACACTCTCGAGAAAGTCTACGCTGCCCTTCTCAACGAGGAGCCCGAGATAGAGGTAGACGGGGAGATAGCGGAGAAGGCGCTGCGCCCCATCAGGAGGATGCTGGAGCTCTCGTGATGGACCACCGCAAGAAAAACATAATAGAGCTCACCCGCTGCAGCGAGGAGGGCTACCGCCAGCTCGCCAAGCGCCCGCTGAGGGTGCTGGCCGACAACGTACGCTCGATGCACAACATCGGGGCCATCTTCCGCACCTCCGACGCCTTCCTAGTGGAGGAGGTGATTCTCGGAGGCATCTCGGGGTGTCCGCCCCACCCGGAGATCGAGAAGACGGCCCTGGGCGCCGAGCGCACGGTGGCGTGGCGTCATGTGGATGACGCCTGTGAGGAAGCCGCGAGGCTTCAGCGCGAGGGGTGGAAGGTATGTGTGCTGGAGCAGGCATTCGGCAGCGTCGACCTCTCGTGCGTGCGTTCCGGCGAAGGGGAGAGGTGGCTGCTGGTGGTGGGCAATGAAGTGAAAGGCGTCGACCAGAGGATAGTGGATCTGGCCGACGTCGTGGCTGAGATAGCGCAATACGGCACGAAGCATTCGCTCAATGTGTCGGTGAGCGCCGGGATAGCGTTGTGGCAGCGCCCCCGGGAGGGGTGGGGGGGGGCCGCCGACACCAGCTCACCAGGGAGCGTTGCGGGTGGCCCGATAGCAGTATGTGATGGTTCCGCTGTCGGTGAGCCAGGAGAGCCAGAGGCGGTAGCCTTGGTCTGTAAACCAGTATGACATGGTGACAGGGGCGTCATTGCCGTAGCGCAGGTTGATCTGGTAGTTGGAGGATGGAGAGAGGGATTCCTGACAGAAATAAGACAGGGGCTCTGTATATTCCCGGTTGTTCTGGAGATAGTAATACGTGCCTCGGCCGTCGCCGTTGAAATAAAGGTAGTTGGTGTCGGCCGGCCCCACATCGTGGCCGTTGGCCTGGTATAGTTCCCACATTCCCTGGAGCCGGTCGTCGTAGAAGGCGTTCGGGCCCGGGCCGTCCCATGGGTCGTCGCTGTCGCAGGAGGTGAGCATTGAGCAGCAGAAGACGGTGGCGAGGAGTATCGCGAGAAGTGATGGTCTTGTTTTTTTCATAATGATGCCTTTTTGATGGTTTTCATAGATAAAAACCGTCAGACGAACGGTTTGGTTTATCAGCCGCGGAAAGTGGGCTGAGGAAACATTTTCAACTGCCTCGAGGATTGGAAATGACAAAAACAGCCGTTTTTAAACATTTTTAACCATAAAATAAAAAATATTTTTCGCCTTATGCAAACTTATTGCTAATTTTACGCAGAATAAAATAAAATAATGACGGCAATAAGCTTTTCCTGTCGAATCATCATTATAGAATCTGTACCAATAGGGAAAATACCTCACAAATCATGAACATCAGAACCATCTATAAATCGATAGCGGTATTAGGCGTGGCGGCGGTCTGGCAGCCTGCCGCCGCCGAGACATTCGACTTCGGAGCCCTGGAGCCGGATACAATCTATGAGTATTCGCAAGGCGACGAGGTGTCGGGCTATTACACGGCGGAATCCGACGGTCCGGTGAAAATCGTCTTTACGGGACAGGAGATTCCCGGCTACAGCGACGCGGCTCATACAGAGCTCAACCGCAACTACCAGTTCTCCTACGGGGCGGCGGGGGAGAGGCTGCACACTTATCAGATGACGGCCGGAGAGGTGCTATATCTTTATTCCTCTTCCGCGTCAACCATATCGTCGGGCACGATGATGGTGGCCGGAAAGCCGGAGACACTCAATTTCCTCTATTCCTCGCCTTCTACCGATCCGGAATCGCCCTATTATTACGGGGGGAGCCTCTCGGCGTCGACCTACTACCGGCTGTCGCTCTTCTTCGATCAGCCCGTGCAGGCCACCAGCGCCACGCTCCGCTTTCCCGACGGAACCTATGTCTCGGTGCCCATGACCTATTCCAATTCAGGCGTGACCGTGGTCTTCAACGAGCAGCTCATGGAGGCCTACCGCAACGCTACGGTGAAGGAGGGCGACGAGGTGACGGTGCGGGTGGTGGGTGTCCGTTGCGTGGACTACGACGACATCCGATATAACGGCAACGGCCGCATCGACGTGGCGTTTACGGTTGCCGCCAAGCCTGCGGAGCTTACCGGCTCCGTCAACCTTCCCACAACAGGGATGCCGCGCATGCTCTCCTATTATCTGCCGGGAGATGCGGCCGGCATCATCGAGATGGAGTTTGACGGAGAGCTGACGGCCGACCCGCGCACAAAGGCCACACTCACCTTCGGAAATCCCGACGACCTCGAGCATTCCCTTTATGTGGAAGACCTCCCGGCAGAGACTGAAGGCAACATGATTCGCCTCGACCTCACCGGCAAGAGGCGCCGCCCGAAAGACATGACTCCCGATGTAGACGAGGGCTCGCTGCAGTCGCAGCTCACACTGACGGTGTCGGACGTGTATTCTGCCGACGGCCAGCGTGTATACACAGGCTCGCTCACCAACTATACCAACTTCGGCTACGTGTATCCGGTCACCACCCTTGAATATGTGGTGGCGGCCGACTTCGTGCCCTTGCGCGGCACGGTGCTGCGAAGCGGCACAGAGATGGAGATATGGATCCTCAACGGCAGCAAGTGTATGTTTGACGGCGTAAAGACGACCTTCACGGCCAATGGAGTGGAAAGCGCACTGTCGATTCCGCTTGAGGAGCTCGCCGTGAAGCCGGACCCCGAGAGTAACGACGACCTGCTGATCAACTTCACGCTGCCCGACCTCGGCGCCGACCACGGATGCGAGGTGAAGGTGGAGCTGCTCGACGCCCTCTATGCCGACGGGCTCGACCACAATCCCAACGTGTGCGCCTTCTATACGTGGGACGACGGCACAGGCGTGGAGGCTGCGGAAGCCGACGTGACGGGCGCCGACGTCTTTTTACTGACCGGAGTGAAGGTGAGGGAGAACGCGCTTCCCGCCGACCTGCGCACTCTACCCGCCGGCATCTATATCTATAAAGGAAGAAAAATAGCAGTGAGATAAGAAATACAAAATAATGCTTATGGAAATAAAGACTTTACTGACAGCATTGCTCCTCACGGGGGTAACGGCTACGGCAGGCGCGGCATATCCCGACAGCCGCATCGCGTATCCCTACGAAGGAGTGAAGACCGATGTGTCGATGCTCAACCGCATCACCATATCGCAGAACAGCAGCACGAGCCAGGTGGCTGTAAGCGTGGCCGACGGAGCATCGGCCACCTTCACCAATCTTGAAAGCGACGAGACGGTGGCCGCCACCTCTATAGAGGTGATTGAGGGGGGCTCCTCGAAATATCCCACATATAACGTGGATATCACGTTTCCCGACCTTCCGGCCAACGGGGAATGGGAATTCCTTCTTACCGCGGGCTCGCTGGTGGATGCCGAAGGAAATCCGAGCCCGGCCTTCAGCAAGACATGGACACTCGCCGACCCCGTGCTCGATGCCGCGAGGATCACGCCTGTCACCATGATACCTGAGCCTGACAGCGAGGTGAGGGCCGTGGGGTCAGCGGAAGGGACCTGGACCATGGCATTCGAGCCCGGCATACAGGAGAGGATAGGCTTCGTGTCGTTTACCCTCACGGATGCCGATCCCGACCATCTCTACGGAGGAGAGCCTTTCTACCGGCAGGGATACGTGAAGAGGGTGGGTATCGACAATCTCACGGGGAAGCCCCTCGACATGGATCTCTCGGAACCCATCAGCATATACTGGGGCGGACCGGCCTCCAAGCTATATGCGGGATATGAATATGTATTTCAGGCGGAATGCCGCACCCAGGAATACGACGGCGAGGTGGTGGGCGTGTTCGAGTGCCGCTACAAGGGAGCGAGTGCCTCCTATACATACGCTCCGGAGACGCTGACGGGCATCATGCCCATGCCGCAGAATTATGATCCTTCTGATCCCGACGGCTACGTATTCACAACAGCCAACGGCGACAATACGGTGACGATGACCTTCAGCGGCCCGGTGGAGTGTGTGGAGTCGGCATCGGCCATCAACCTCGGCCAGGGAGAATCCGACCATTTCCAGAGCATAACGTCAAACGCCGACAGGACGGAATGGTATTTCGTGATTCCCGCCGCCTACATCAGGGATCCGCAGGTGGATTTCTATGTGGCCTTCACGGGTTCCAACGGGGCTCGTGTGAAGGGCAACAACAGCCGGGAGGAGACCTCCTGCTTCATGTTTACCTATCTTGTGACTACGGGGGTCACCCAGCCGGTGTTGTTTGCGGATCCGGCTCCGGGAGATGAGCTCGAGTCCATCTCCACAGTGACGCTCACCTCCGACTCCCCTCTGGTGATGTCGCCTTCCAATACTGTCAGCGCCACCATACGTGACAGCGGCGACAATGTGGTCTACACATTCTCCGAGGTGACGGCTACAGACGACCGGCGGTCGGTCAGCCTCACCGCGCAGCCTCCTTTCTCGGAGCCTGGCTCGTATACAGTCTATATTCCGGAGGGGTTCATAAATTTCGGAGAGGGTTCCGACATCATCCCGTCGGCGGCATTCAGCATCCCCTACACCATAAAGGGCAGTACACCGCCGGCTCCGGTGATAATCAATCCTGTCGGGGTTGAGCCGGCGAGCGGATCCACTGTGGAGCAGCTATCCCTTGTGATGGTGGTTTTCGCCGACGGCATGGCCGTGAATCCGGTGATGAATGTAGCGGAGGTGAAGGATGGTGAAGGAAAGACGGCAGGATATGCCTGTCTGCGCACTGCCGCTGACGCCGGCAATGTGGTGGAGATCACATTCACGAGCGACATGGAAGGCCACGACGCCCTTGTCTTCACCGAAGCCGGCACCTACACACTGCGTCTTCCCGAGGGAGCCATCGAAGCCGGCGACAATCAGATAACCCCGGAGCTCACCTACTCATGGACTGTGGAGTCTACGCCTCCCGCACCCGGAGAGCTTGTGCCGGTGGCTGTGGAGCCGGAGACCGAGACGGTGCTGGAGGAGCTTTCGGAGGCGAGGATAATATTCGAGTCGGGAAGGAATGTGGCGCCTGCGGTCACATCGGTGCCCGTCTACAACAAGCTCCGCGAGACAGTGGGCTACGGAATGCTTTCGCCCGACCCGTCGGCCGGCAACGTGATACTGATGACATTCGCGAGCGACGAGACAGGCGGCGAGCCCGTGACATTCCACGAAGAAGGCGCATATACAGCGATACTGCCTGAAGGAGCGATAACTACCACCGACTGCTACTGCATCACCCCGGAGCTTACGCTCACATGGATGGTGGAATCGGCCGCTCCCACTCCCGAGACCCTCGTGGTGGTGCGTGCCGAGCCTGCCGACGGCAGCAGGATAAGCGGGCTCTCCCGGATCAGCCTGTGGTTTGAAGAAGGCACGGAAGTGGCCGGTGTGGAATACGCCCTGCCGCTCACCGACGCCTCCGGTGAGACAGTGGCCTACGCGCAACCTGAAATCAGCTGGGACTATTATAATCTGCTCTACTACAACCTCACATCCGACGAGCGCGGCAACGAGCCTGTCGAGATAAAGGTGGCCGGCGTCTACACACTCGTGATTCCCGCCGGAGCGATAGTCAACGGGGAGAAAGTGAGCTGCAATCCGGAGACAGTGCTGAGATGGGAGGTGGAAGACGGAAGCTCGGTAGACCTGACAGGCCTGGATGAGAACCTGCGCGGCGATGTCTATACTACGCAGGGCGTGCTCGTGGCCCGTGATGCCGACGCCTCGACAATACGCACTCTCGAGAAGGGTCTCTACATCATCAATGGATGGAAGGTAGTGGTGAGATAAGGCTCCTATAGCGCAAGGCGCCCGAGGGCGACCTGAGCATACAGTCCGGGAGGGCCTTGCGGCTCTTCCGGACACCATACAAAAACTACAGCACATGAACCGACTTATAAAGCCGATAGCAGGCATAGCCGTGATGCTTGCCGCTCCACCGGCGATATGGGCGTCGCCCGACGGAGCACGTCCCGAGATAATTGAGCTGAGGCTCGAAGGCAACGGCACCTTCTACAATATATCCGACAACGGCGAGTGGGCCGTGGGGGATGCCGTGAATCCCGGCAATTCCTCCCTTAACGGCTACGCCACCCTCGTCAATGCCGTGACGGGAGAACAGACACCCTTGTGGAAAGAGGGGCAGGAGACAGTGCAGAGCGGAGCCCGCGACGTGACGGATGCGGGCGATGTGGCCGGATGGTATGACGGAAAGGCGGCCATCTACAGGCGCGGGGAGGGGCGCTGGGAAATGATGCCAGAGCTGCCGGGGAGCTGGGAGACCGTCTCGCTCTACTCCATCACGCCCGACGGAGAGTATGCCGTGGGGGGTGCCCTCGCCACCGACTGGTCGCAGATGCCGGTGGCCTATCATATCACCGACGGAAAGGTGGAGGAGATAGATGTGTCGGCCTATAGGGGAAGGAGATTTTCAAAGGTGCTTCCCGGCGGACTGGTGCCGGTGGCCGAGGGTCTTCTCGATCTCTCCACAGGAAAGATAAGGAAAATAGACGGAGGCATGGCCGGCGACCACTGCTATTCTCCCGACGGGAAATGGATGGTGCGCGGGGTGATGGATGAAAGCGAGAGCTTCGAATACGGCCCGTTTGAGCTTGTCGACCTGACCACCGGAGAGGCCACACGGCTGGAAGACAATTCGCCGTCGTCGTCGATCTATTCCGCAGGAGTCGACAACAACGGCCTTGTCTACGGAATTACGGAGCACGACCTGATGTTTCGCTGCTGGCACGTGCATGTAGGAAAATACTGGTATGACTTCCGCACCATACTCAGCCAGACCTACGGCATAGACTGGCAGGAGGAATACAGCAAGGACCGCGAGGGGCTCACAGGCACCTTCTGGGGCTCTTCGGGCGACGGCCGCGTGGTGATCGCCACCGACTACATCCGCGACTATACCTGCTATATAATAAGGATGCCCGACAGTTTCGGCGACATATGCGGCGACATAGACCTTCTCTCCAACCATTATGTCAGTCCGACACCGGGCGCTGCCTTTTCCCGGCTCTCGAGCATGAGCCTGACATTCGACCGTCCGGTAGTGGTGAACGGGAATCCCAACGACGTTATGCTTTATGACGCCGACGGAACGCTGCTGCGATATTCGGTGGCTTTCGCGCCGAGTGCGGGAAGCGACTCAAGGGTTGATGTGGTGTTCCGCAACTTCACCATGGAGGAAGGGAAGGAATATAAGGTGGTGATACCCTCAGGGAGTCTCGCCGTGAAAGGCGACGAGGAACGCGTCAACTCGGAAATCACCATAAGCTACAAGGGACGTCCCAATGTGCCGGTGCATCCGGTGACGATCTCACCGGCCGACGGCAATAAGGTGCCCCGCATCAATATCGACACCAATCCGGTGGTGGTGACATTCGACACCGGTCTGACGCTGGTGGAGAATCTCGACCATGAGAGCCGTATCTTCCTGTATCTCGCAGGTGACGAGGGCGACGAGCTCATCACTCCCCTCAATGCCTCGCTCCAGGGCGACCGGCTTATGATATATCCCGTGGTAGAGCAGCGTCTGGCCGAGGGATGCGACTATCACGTGGTGATAGAGGAGGGCACGTTTGCCGACCTTTCCGGGGCCAATCCCAACGAGCGCATCACCATCACGTATCACGGCGACTACACTCCCGACCCGCCGGGCAACGAGAAGGTGATATTTTCCGACGACTTCAACCAGGGAGTGTCGGCCGCGAAATGGATGTTCCACGAGGGCGACGGAAACACACCCGCCGGGGAGCCTGCCTCATGGGATTTCACAGCCGACACCACACCGTGGTATTTCGTGCGCGACAGCGCCTCGAGCTCCGACTGGGCCGCATGCTCCCACTCGATGTATTCGCCGCCGGGTCAGAGCGACGACTGGATGGTGACCCAGCGCCTCTACATCGCCGATGACTCCTACATACTGAAATTCAAGTCGCAGTCGTATCAGCGGGGCAAGGAGGACTATCTTAAGGTGTATGTATGGGAGAGCGACGATGTGATTACCGCGCTCACGCCCTCGATTGTCAACAATATCCGCTATGCCGGGCGTCTGGTATACAGCGAGCTTCAGGATCCCGGCGCCAGCGAGCAGACCATGGAGGGAGACTGGCGCCTCAATGAGGTGGGTCTCGGGGATTTCGCCGGCAAAAACATATATGTCGCATTCGTGAACGACAACTATAATCAATCGGCGATATTCATGGATGACGTGGAGGTGTCGCGCGACCTTCAGATGGCGGTGCAGCTCTTCACCCCGGAGTTTACGGTAGGGGAGAGCAATCTGACAGTGAGCGGCCGTGTGCAGAACCTGTCGGCCGAGACCATCGACGCCATGACCCTGACGCTTCTTGATGCCGCCGGCAGCGAGCTCGACCGGATAGAGGCCACAGGGCTCGGACTTTCCACCGAGGAGATGTATCCGTTCAGCTTCGACACCCCGCTCGGCCTCACGATAGGCGAGGAGACGTATTATTCGGTGACCGTGACGAGCGGCGAGCGGTCGAGCTCCACACGCTCCTCGGTGAAGAATCTGGCGTTCCAGACCACGAGGAGGGTTGTGCTTGAGGAGATGACCGGCACCACATGCCGCTTCTGTCCGCAGGGACATGTAGTGATCGAGCGACTGGAGAAGGATTTCGGCGAGAACTTCATCCCGATCGCCATCCACAGCTATCCGGGAGGCCAGTTCTACACGGATGAGTCTTATTCATATTCGCAGTTCCTCGGTCTGGCAGCCGCGCCTACGGCGG
>USHH01000038.1 GCA_900554345.1 uncultured Bacteroidales bacterium
GGCACGGTCACGTCGGCTGCTGACGGCGAGCCCCTCATCGGCGCCACCGTCCTGGTGAAAAACTCTACTGTCGGCACAGCCACCGACATCGACGGCAATTACTCCATCAAGGCCGAGATGGGTGATGTGCTCCAGTTTTCCTACATCGGCTTCAATCCCCGCGAGGTGAAGGTCACCGCCACCTCGCTCGACGTCGCTCTCGAGGAGAGCAACTCCACCCTCGACGAGGTGGTAGTGGTGGGCTACGGTGTCCAGAAGAAGAAACTCGTCACCGGCGCCACCTCCCAGGTGAAGGGCGATGAGATCGCCAAGATGAACACCACATCCCCGCTCCAGGCCATGCAGGGCCAGATGCCTGGCGTCAACATCAGCTCCGAGTCCGGACAGCCCGGCTCCGGCATGAAGGTCAACATCCGCGGCCTCGGCACAGTGGGCAACTCCTCGCCGCTCTATCTCATCGACGGCATCAAGGGCGACATCTCCACCATCAATCCCGCCGACATCGAGAGCATCGACGTCTTGAAAGACGCCGCCTCGGCCGCCATCTACGGCGCACAGGCCGCCAACGGCGTGGTGCTCGTCACCACCAAGAGCGGCCGCGAGGGAAAGGCGAAGGTGAGCTTCGACGGATACTTCGGCTGGCAGACGGTGGCACGCAAGGCCAATATGCTCAACGCGCGCGAGTACATGACCATCATGGACGAGCAGGCCGTCAACGGCGGCGGCGCTCCCTACGACTGGAACTCCATGACCAGCATCAGCGACGCCGCCGGCAACCTCTACGACACCGACTGGCTCTCCGAGATGCTCCACAACGGCGCCAAGACGCAGAGCTACACGGTGGGCGTCACCGGAGGCTCCGCCACCAGCACCTACGCCATCTCCGCCGGATACCTCAACCAGGAGGGTATCGTGGGAGGTCCAAAAGTGTCAAACTACTCCCGCTACAACTTCCGCGTAAACTCCGACCACAAGCTCTTCGGCGACATCCTCGAGATCGGAGAGCAGATGTCGTTCATCTACCGCAAGTCGGTGGGTGTCTCCACAGGCAACCAGTTCAACAACACGCTGCGCGGCGCCTTCAACACCTCGCCGCTCGCTCCGGTCTACGATGCCGACGGCGGATACAACAACACCGGCAACTCCGACTGGTATATGTATGACGGCAACCCCTACGGCCTGATGATGGTCAACAACAACAACAAGTCGAAAAACGCCTCACTCACCGCCAACGCCTACGTGCAGGTGCAGCCCATCAAGAACCTCAAGATAAGGAGCGTCTTCGGTGTGCTCTACGGCTCTTCCGAATACCGCAGCTTCACTCCGCTCTACAACTTCTCCCCCTACGTGCAGAACCTCACCCAGACACGCGTAAACCAGAACATGAGCCATGAACTCGGCCTCACCTGGACCAACACCGCCTCCTACGACTGGACAATCAAGGACCACGCCTTCAACGCCATGATCGGTATGGAGGCCTACCAGTGGAGCGGCACTTACCTCGGCGCCAACCAGGCATTCCTCAAGGAGGGATTCGACACATGGCCCTTCGCCTTCATCTCCAACGGCACCGCCGCCTCGACAGCCGACGGCCTCAACGCCACCGGGTATCCCTACGACAAGTCGCGACGCGTCAGCTATTTCGGACGTCTCGGCTGGAACTGGCGCGAGAAATACATGATCAACTTCACCCTCCGCAACGACGGCTCCTCGAAGTTCGCACGCCACCACCGCTTTGGTTGGTTCCCCTCCGTTTCCGCCGGCTGGAACATCTCCAGCGAGTCGTTTATGGAAGGCACCGCCTCATGGCTCAATTTCCTCAAGATCAGGGCAAGCTGGGGTAAGGTCGGCAACCAGGAGATCGACAATTACCAATATCTCGCTCCCATCCAGATCCAGCACACCCACTACTTCTTCGGCGAGTATATGGGTCAGGGCGGTGTCTACAACGGCGGCTACGGCACTACCCTCGAGAACGCCTGGGGCGCTTTCCCCAGCCGCCTCGGCAACCTCGACCTCACATGGGAATCTTCGGAGCAGACCAACATCGGATTTGACGCACGCCTTCTCGACGAGCGTCTCGCCGTCAACTTCGACTTCTATCTCAAGAACACCAAGAACTGGCTCGTGAAGGCCCCGATCCTCGCAACCGCCGGCACCGACGCCCCATTCATCAACGGCGGCAACGTGAAGAACACCGGCGTCGAGCTCTCGCTCACATGGCGCGACGTGATCGGCAACGACTTCTCCTACTCGATCGGCCTCAACGGAGCATGGAACAGAAACCGCGTCGGCTCCATCCCGACTCAGGACGGCATCATCCACGGCAACACCAACGAGCTCTACGACAACTCCCTTGAGTTCTACCGCGCCGAGAACGGACACCCCATCGGATATTTCTGGGGCTACAAGACCGCCGGCATCTTCCAGAACCAGCAGCAGATCAACGACTGGATAGCAGCAGGCAACGGCGTGCTCCAGAGCAATGTGCAGCCCGGCGACGTGATATATGTCGACGCCGACCACAACGGCATCATCGACGACAACGACAAGATGGACCTCGGCAACGGTATCCCAAAGTTCACCTACGGCCTCAACATCAACCTCTACTGGCGCAATTTCGACCTCGGCATCGTGGCCACGGGCGTCGCCGGCAACAAGATCGTGCAGAGCTACCGCAACCAGGTGAACGCCAAGAGCAACTACACCACGCGAATCCTCGACCGCTGGACCGGCGAAGGCACCTCCAACTCCATTCCGCGCGTCACCGACAACAACATCAACTGGCAGTTCTCAGACCTATACATCCAGGACGGCGATTTCTTCCGCATCTCCAACCTCACGCTCGGCTACAACTTCGCTCCGCTCATCAACCAGGGCTGGCTCTCCAACTGCCGTCTCTACTTCCAGGTGCAGAACCTCCTCACCTTCACCAAGTATGACGGCATGGACCCGGAGATCGGCTACGGCACTTCCTCGTGGGTTTCCGGCGTGGACCTCGGCTTCTACCCCCGCTCGCGCACATACCTCTTCGGCGTAAACCTCTCCTTCTAACTTCTCAATAATCCAGACAATGAAAACCATAAAGACAACAATATCGGTGGCCGTCGCGGCCTTTGCCGGGCTCGCCCTCACCTCCTGCTCCGAGAGCTTCCTCGACGTCACCTCTAAGACCGAGCCCAATTCCGACAACTACTACAAGACCGAGAGCCAGGCCGCCCGCGCCCTCATCGGCTGCTACGACGGCTGGCGCCAGGTGTCGTCGAATCCCGGCTCCTACAGCTTCCTCATGGCCTCCAGCATAATGTCTGACGAATGCTACGGCGGCGCAGGCGTAGGCGACGGCTACGGCGCACAACTCGTCGACCGCTTCGACCAGGCGGCCTCTCCCTCCGACATGAACATCTACGACCAGGAATGGAAGACATACTATGCCGGCGTCTTCCGCTGCAACAAGCTCATCCAGGCCGAGCCCGACATCGCATGGGACAGCGAGGAGAACCACCGCCTCTACATGGCCGAGGCACGCGCCCTCCGCGCAATCCTCTATTTCGACATGGTGCGCCTCTGGGGCAACATCCCCCTCTTCACCGAGCCCTCGAGCGAGAACCGCGAGCAGGCCGATCCCAAGGACGTCTACGCCGTGATCTTCTCCGACCTCCGCTATGCCATCGACAACATCCCAGCCGACAAGTACACCGACAAGGACTCCTTCGGCCGGATCACCCGCTATGCGGCCGAGGCGCTCTTCGCAAGGGCCTACCTCTTCTATTCCGGCTACTACGGCGCTGATCCCGCCTACATCGACGGCACCGCCATCGCCCGCCCGGAGGCCCTCGCCGCCGTGGAAGACATCATCGCCTCAGGCCGCTACCGCCTGCTCGACGAATTCAAGAACCTCTGGCCAGCAGCTTCACTCGTGCCAATACCCGGCGAGCTGGGATGGGATTCAGAGAAGTCGACCTATGCCGGCAACGCCAACGAGGAGGTGATACTCTGTCAGAACTATACCCCGACACAGAACTACGACGGCGACAACGACGCCAACCGCTGGCTCGTGAATGTAGGCATGCGCAACATCAACGCCACTCCCTACGGCAAGGGATGGGGCATCTGCACTCCTACTCCCTCCTACTATCAGAATTTCTTTGACCTGCGCGACAACCGCCGCACCGCCTCGCTCATCGACCTCGCCGCCGAGGGTGTCGTGTCATCGCCCGACTACAACGCCGGCTACAAGGACTGGCGCGAATACACCGGCCTCAGCTTCAAGAAATACTGTCCGCTCGTGTTCGGCAACGGCCTGCCCGCCACCAACCCCGACGGCACCGCCGACTTCATGATCAACAATGCCCAGACCTACATCATAGTGCGCTATGCCGACGTGCTGCTGATGGCCGCCGAGCTCGGCTCGCCCCAGGCCGACTCCTACCTCAACGCCGTGCGCGCCCGCGCCGGCCTTCCCCACGCCGACCCCTCGCGCCAGAACATCCTCGACGAGCGAGCCCGGGAGCTCGCCTATGAGGGCATCCGCTACTGGGACCTCCTGCGCCAGGGCGTGGAGGTGATGGCCGATGCCGTGATGCGCTCCGCAGGCACCGTGCAGAACGGCGGCCAGAACGCCACCGTGGAATACGACCGCGCGAAGATAGTAGCGACTAAAGGTCTCAGCCAGATTCCTCTCAACCAGATCTCACTCTCCCACGGAGTCTTGAAACAGAATCCGGGATGGTAATCTTTATTTTAACTGTTTTTTCAAAACCAACAACATGAATTTCAAACATCTTTTTCTGACTCTGGGAGCCGCCGGGCTCATGGCCATGGCTTCCTGCTCCCCCGACAGCCATGACCTCGACGATCCGGGCTACAGCCCCTCCGACCTCGTGGAGGGCAAGGCCTTCACCATCGAGCACGACGCCGAAAACCCCAATATCATCTACCTCAAGAGCCTGCTTCCCGCCTCCTGCCAGGTGGCCTGGGAAACTCCGCAGGGAAGGGCCGTCAGCAATGAATACACCATGAAGATCGCCTTCGACGGCGACTATCAGGTGCGCATGGGTGTCGACACCCGCGGCGGATATGTGTGGGGCGAGCCCGCCACTTTCCATATCGACGAATTCTGCACCGAGTTTGTCGACCATTTCCTCTGGAACCGCCTTAGCGGCGGAGTGGGTCACTCCAAGACCTGGCAGATCGACCTCGCCATGCTCGACGACGGCTCCGCGAAGACCACTTTCTGGAAGGGTCCCCACTGGTTCTTCAATGTCAATTTCACATGGGACAAGCTCCACTCCAGGTATGAGACGGAGACAAGCGCCGCCAACTACATCGACTCCACTCCCTGGGAGAGCGCCGACGCCATCGACCCGACGCCCGCTGCCGCCGACGCCCTCGGCGGAGGCGAGAACTGGTACTGGGCTGCCGACTACGCCGGCAACTCATGGATGTGCGGCCTCGACAACTACGGCTACATGACGCTCGACCTCATCGACGGCGCCCACGTCACCATCACCGACAACGCCGGCAACGTGATCGGCCGCGGCACATACCTTCTCGATGTCGACGCCCACACCATCGCCTTCTCCGACGTATATCCCCTCATGGCCGAGCAGAACGGCACCGCCCGCACATTCAAGGTGCTCTATCTCTCTGATAACGCCATGCAGCTGATATGCGAGGAATACAACAAGTCGCTCAATTTCGTCACCAAGGATTATTTCGACAACTACGTGCCCGACGCTCCCGCCGAGCCCGAGCTCCCCGACGGGTGGCGCGACGACGTCACTGTCTCCACGAGCACCACCCTCTCATGGGGCCTCTCGCAGCTCAATCCCCTCGACTGGTGCTCCATGTCGGGTGCCTTCATGAACGGCTGGCAGGCGCCTTCCGACTATCCCGACTGGCTCGGCACTCCCGATCCCGCCTCCTACGCCGCCTTCTCGCTCACGCTCGACAGCAGCGCATCAACGGCCCGCTTCACGCTCCCCGACGGCACTGTGGTCGACACCACCTTCGAGCTCGACGACAAGGGTATCTTCACCTTCGCCGACGCTGTGCCTGAGTTTGCCGTCGTAGGCTGGGCCACTTTCCATCTCGATGCCGCCAACGCCCTGCGCATCATGCAGATCGAGAAGGAAGACGGCCGCGTCACCGGCATGTGGCTCGGCGCCAAGGCCGTGGACAAGGACGAGTATATGGCATACCATCTGGTCCTCTTATAATACCAACCACTTCGATTCATTACCGGGCGGGACGGCTTCGCGCCGTCCCGCCTTTTTCGGTTTTTCATATTGAGATTAGTTATACGGCATCATGAAGGGAGCCTGCGAGGGAAGTGATCCCGCTATCTATTTGCATATTTAATATTTTTTGCATATCTTTGCCCCGACAAATCACTTAACCAATTCAATTACACGTGAAACATTATCTCATTTCAGGCATGGCGGCACTTGCAGCCTTGACTCCGCTGCCTGCCTACTCACAGAATTTCGAGCCCGTGGCGCCCGGCGACCTCAATGCCTCCGTCAACGGTCTTGTGGTCGACCTCTCATGGTCGTGGGGCAACGCCGGCACCCTTGTGGCCGGGCAGAGTTTTGAAGACGAGGAATTCCCGCCCGCCGGCTGGGATGTCACCGCCACCTACGAAGGGGGCGAGGGCAACTGGCTCCGCTACGACTTCTCCGACGACGAGATGACGCTCGCCCACGACGGCGACTGCGCGGCTATCCTCATGATGGGGGAGTGGAACGAGGAGTTCCCGGAGGAAAGTCATCAGGACGAATGGCTCATAATCCGTCCGGGCGCCAATGCCGTCTATATGGACTTCTGGTATTACCTCCATCCCGAGCTCTTCGATGTAGGCGGCTACCAGGACTTCCCCGACCATTATTACGTGAAGATATCGCGCGACAACGGCGCCAGCTGGGAAGAGCTCTGGGACGGCCGCTGGGATATCGTCCCCACCGACGATGTCCGCATGGCGTCTCTTTTCCTCGGCCAGCCTACCGACGGCGACACGCTGGTGGCCTTCCAGGCTGTAAGCGGCGAGATGGAGTCGCTCTATTTCCTCTGGGCTGTCGATGATGTGGCGTTTTATGCCCCCGACGGCGAGGCCGTAGGCCAGGTGTCTGCCACGAGGCGTCATGCCGCAGGCATTCCCTCCGGCGTGGCCACCCACCGGAGTTTCATCTCTCAGTCAGGCGTCAGGACGAAGGCTCCCGCGCGCGCCTCTTCCGACGAATGGCTCAACAACGGCAACACCACGTTCCGTGTCTATCTCGACGACGAGGTGATAGGCGATTATATCAAGCGCCGGTCGTTCACCGACTATTCGGCGAAAGAGGACGGACCGCACATCTACAGCGTGATGGCATGGTCGGAGGCCGATGACGTGGAGTATGACGAGGCTACGGTGGAGGTAGTGACCGAAACCCCTGATTTCGCTCCCGCACGGAATCTGAAAGTCTCGTTTACGGAGCAGGAAGGCGAGCGGTATACCGTAGAGGCCACCTGGGAAGCTCCCGAAGGGTCGATGGCGCCTAACCATTACAATATCTACATCAACGACAAGGCGATGGGCTGGGTGGATGCCACCGATGAGCTCGCCGCCGGTCAGTCGGCCCTCTTCAAAGGTATTTACACTGTCGGCGTAGAGGCGGTCTACACGATGCCCGACGGATCGGCTCCGATCGTCTACGCGCAGGTGACGCCGGGCACTGTGCCCGCTCCGCTGAATGTCGGGATTGAAGCCGGAGCCGGGGTCAACACCCTTTCCTGGACGGCTCCCGAATATGAAGGCGCGGCTCCGCAGTCCTACCTCGTGTATCGCGGCAACGAGCTGATAGGCGACAACGTCGCCGATACCTCCTTCACCGACGGCGATGCTCCCGCAGGCCGTTATTCCTACGGCATTCATGCCGTATATGCCGACGGCACCGTCTCCCTCCCTGCCTCGGTGACTTATGGCGACGAGCCCGCCGTGGCTGCCCTTCCATATGTGGAGTCGTTTGACGGAGCACACCTCCCTGCCGACTGGACCGTCGTGCTTTCCGATCCCAGACAGACAGTGAAGGACATGTACAGCTGGCGCTTCGACAACTGGTTTGATATCGCCGTGGCCGAAGGTCTTGGATTCAGTGGCGATTTCGCCTCCATCAGCAGTGTGGCCGCAGGCATGAACCGCCTCGAGTCGCATCTCGTCACTCCCCCATTCGTGCCCGAGCTCCTCACGGCCGTGAAGTTTGTGAAATATTACGACGGACCGGTGGCATCCGAGAGCACCCTCTTCCAGCTCCAGGCCTCGGCCGACGGCGAGACATGGGATCTGCTTGCCGACCTCACCTCATGCGACAACGGCCCGTGCATATATTCCCTCGCCGACTACGAGGGGCAGCGGATTCAGCTGCGCTGGAGCGTGCTGAGCCGCAACGCCGGTGTGGCTGCCGTCGACAATGTGGAGGTCTGCGAGTCTGTCTCTGTCGATGAGGTGGCTGTGTCGCCGCTCGACGATGTCGTGGATGTATTCACTCCGGCCGGTGTGCGTGTGGCTGAGAAGATGCATAAGGAGCAGCTGAAATCGCTCGCCCCGGGTCTCTACATCCTCCGCGGCCTCTCCGGCTCCCGCAAATACATCGCCCGCTGATCTCATCAGCATCCTATGGCATCCTATAAAAGGAATGCGCACGACCATCAAGGCCGTGCGCATTTTCTTTTATGGGTATCCTTTCGGTGTCTGGGAATCGGTAGGGCTTATAGACCAAATGACAACAGGGCCTTTCGGAGGTCATCCATATTGCTGCAATTGATAGTCATGCTGACCTTCGCTTTGGATTTATGGGTTCGCGGCATGCTTCTTCCTTTGCGCACTATTCCTAACATTATCTCTACATCTTCAGCTAATTCACAAAATGCTATCGAGGGGAATCTGTCTGAGATATTGCATAGCTCATCAGCCACGGAGCGCGAGATAAACGTTATGCCTGCCATATTGACTGTTTCTGTATCGTCATCAACAATGTCGTATAGCTTCCTTGCATTTGCCCTGGACAATACTTCTTTACCGCATAAATCTCTAAGATTAATCGTCTTCATAATTCAGACATTATTATTTCCTGTTGATGCGAAATTACTAAGAAATTCTATCGCTACCAAACCCTTACATAATAAATGTCTCTCTGGCGCCCGCAAATGCATCGGCTGCAGACCCGAGTCTGTATCCATACATACTCGCAAGAGCGCATGAAAGAAAATCGCACGACCAGAGAGCCGTGCGATTTATTTGATGTAGCCCTGACTATGTGTCAGGGCTGGGTATTACCATCTATAGATTCTGAATCCACCTGCTTCAAGAGTCCGTTTCACCATCAGGGAAGTCGGCTTGGTGGATGTGCCGGGAGATACCACCACATTGTTGCCTGAAGCGCCCAGTTCCACTACCTTCATAGCGCTGTTGAAGTAGAGGGTGATATCCTGGGATGCCCATGGACTATGGCTTACAACAACGAGATAGTTATTCTCTTTGTTCGTCAGATGGGTTACCAAAACTCCTATGGAGGTCGTGCGAAGGTTCGTCAGCGGACCCAACTTGTCGATAAAAGGATCATAATATGTAACTTCATCGCCCGGTTTCTTTTCTCCGGTATGACGAGCCATCACTAACGACGCACCGAGAAATACCTCCTGGTATGCCAGAATCAAGTTGTTGACGTCGCGGACATCATACCATATCGAGGTCCTTTTCTGGTTTACATCTATCGGAGCTTCTCCATGATGATCCTTATCAGAATTCTCATTCCGTTGGAATGACCAATAGTTGATTCCCTGTGCTCCATATGCAAGAGCTGAGAATACTGCATACCTCATCCTCTCAAAATTTGGCAATGCTGTTTTAGGAGATCCATCCTCGTTCAGCAATTGTTGGCACTGTGCGAATGCCCAGAATGGTCTTTGTGTTTTCTTTGCCTTTTTTGAAAACAATTCAAGGTAAGGATAAAAATTGCTTTGAACATGGAACGTCCCGTTGTCCTCTCTTAACGGGTATTGGTCGTAGCACCACACAGGAAACTTGAATTGCTGTTCAAGATAATCGAGATACTCTCCGTAGTCGCTGAAATCTCCGATGTTGTATTCTTTCGGATCCACATTGAGATTGACATAGGTCATGATATTTTTGAACTGTCCCCATGCCTCGATGGATTTTATATAGGAGTCCCGCCAGTCAGTAAGATCGTCATATTCTGGCTCATCTCCCAGCAGCCATGCCGTAATCTGATCTATATTGCAGTGATTGACAAAGTCCTTAATGAAGGAATACATTTTGTCTGCCGGATAGACTTTGCCATCATATTGGGCAGGACTTCCAATCACCTTCAACCCGGAGTCTGCGATGAATTGTTGTTTGGGTTGGTAGGTGTCCCACCAAGCAGTGGTTGCAACTGCATTGAATTTTGCATCCACCATATTCTTGATTTCCTGTTTTACGAATCCCTCGTACTGTCGTTTTTCTGCCTCGGTCCCGTCTAGAAGGTTTTTTTCTTTTCCAATATTGAAACCGCCCCAACATATTATAGGGAATGCTCCTGGTGTGGGAGTGAGATACAGTTGGTTGATCATTGGTGGATTTGGTAATGAATTTTTTAATTTTTCCATAAAACTAAAATTTAAATTTTAAACAACTTTAAAACAGATCGGAATGGGAACTGGTTCTATGTTTACAAAATTTAACAGTTCAATTTGCTACTGAACTTGCCTATTTTGTTGGAAATATGTATCTTTGCCTCAAATATCGTATTCTTAATAATAAGAGCTTATGAGACTAAATTACACAGGCGTATTCCTTGTTTCTGCCTGTTGTGCCATGGCTCAGACCCCTTCCCCTCAATCCTCTATAGCGGTAAGAAGTCTGGTTGATTGGCCTGCGGCAGAGGAATCCAGAATCTATCAGCGTGATTATGCCGGCCTCCAGATCAATGACGATGGCAGTCTGTCGGAGTATAATGGCTGCGACTTCGTGCAGCTTGCAAATCCGAGCGTGACCAATGCCTATGTCGATGGACTGATGGGTGGCTCCGACATCAGAATGTGGACATACGGCGATTTCGGCAGCGAAGATAATTATACGAATTATCTGACGTTCACCAACAACAACCAGTCCACTTTGGATGACGGACGCCGCATATTCCTCTATCCGGCACATCTCGTGACAGACGCCAGCGGTGATTATACCATACAGCCGATACCGATTGATTATGAGAACAGACATCAGTATTACGGAGTGAGGTTCTCCGTCAATACCGGTGAGGTCGACCCTGGCCATTCTCCGTGGGTCGAAATCCCCTACGACAGTCTCACGAATGTAGATTCATACTCCTATTTTATAGAAGATCATGACGGCTCCCTGCATCCTTACGGCAATCGCATCGAGACCTACAGCCGGCTGGTGCTGACAGATGATGTAATGCCGTTGCCCCCCTCCGACATTACTCCGGAGAAATATCAGTTCGTCTCCTCCTGCTGCGGAGATGTTGTTTCTTTCTCCGGCACTCCGGATATCAAGAAGCAGGGAAGGTTTGCCGATGTGATTGTCAGCGACGGGTCTTTCTATGTGTGTGGTTTGTTCCCTAACCTCGGCGACGGCTGGATGCGTGGCGTTATCGATGGCGATAAGGTGACGTTCAGTCGTGGCTGCACTGTCGCGGCCGGCTCCACCATCTCAAAGCTCGGAGTATATTCAGTGGAGGTGAAGAAAATGGGAGGTCATGATTTCAGCATCACTGCCACTCCGGAAGCATCTGACCTCGTTTTTAAATTCGACCCTGCTACACATTCCCTTTCCGGGGTGAACATGGCTTTCATGGCGACCTGCAAGCTTGACGAAATAGTTATATACGAAGGTAACGCGGATGTCCCAGCACCACTGCCTGTATTCGTGGATACCCAGGCGAAACCTTTCGTCGACAAACCCATGAAGCCCTCGAAGCCATACATTCTGCGAAGCGAATGCTATGAGTCGCAATCACTATGTTTCCTTGAGTTTATGGTTTCCGACATATCCGAAGAGGGAGACCTGATGCCGCAGGATAAACTCTATTACGAGATTAAGGTCGGAGGCGAGACCGTTGAGATCTCTCCTGAACAGTGGCCGGCTCTCGAGAGCTCCACAATCGACATCCCTTATGATTACACGACCTATATGCTCCGTGGTGATGGCGACTGCATCTGCGACGGATTCTGGAGGGAATGGATGTTCCATGGTGATTATCTGGCCAATAAGACGGTAGAGATTTCCCTTGTGTACACCGGTGGCGGCAGCAAGACCGTCTCGGATGTATGTATGGGTGGCGATCCCAATGGCATTGATGACGTGGAGGTGTCCGGTGATGCCATGCCCGCGGAGGTATTCGACCTCCAGGGTGTCTATGTCGGCTCAGGCGTCGAAGGACTCGACAAGGGAGTCTATCTGGTGAAGCGCGGAAGCGTCACAAAGAAAGTCTTTGTAAAATAGATTGAATCTGATATAAAAGGAATGCGCGCGGCCCTGATGGTCGTGCGCATTCTTTGTCACGGTAGGAGAGGGGAGGGACGGTCAGATGGAGAGGCGGCGCAGGGTGGCCAGCAGCTCCTGGTTGATCGGCTTGTCGTTCTTGATGGCGCGCGTGAACGGCACGTAGACGATCTCGTCGTTCTTGATGCCGATCATCACATTGCGCTGGTCGTCGAGCAGGGCGTCGATGGCCGCCGCACCCATACGCGAGGCCAGGATACGGTCGTAGGCCGTCGGCGAGCCGCCGCGCTGCAGGTGGCCAAGGATGGTGACGCGCACGTCGTAGTCGGGATACTCCTCCTTCACGCGCTGCGCCAGACCCATGGCGCCGCCCGTGATAGGCGATTCGGCCACCAGCACGATAGAGCTGTTTTTCGACTTGCGGAAGCCGTTCTTGATGAGCTCCGAGAGCTGGTCGACCTGCGTGGAGATCTCCGGGATGATGGCTGCCTCGGCGCCCGAGGCTATCGCGCCGTTGAGCGCCAGGAAGCCTGCGTCGCGTCCCATCACCTCGATGAAGAAGAGACGCTCGTGCGACGTAGCCGTGTCGCGTATCTTGTCGACGCACTCCATGATGGTGTTGAGCGCCGTGTCGTAGCCTATCGTGCTGTCGGTGCCGTAGAGGTCATTGTCGATTGTGCCCGGCAGGCCCACGATCGGGAAGCTGTATTCATTGGCGAAGATGCGCGCGCCCGTCAGAGAGCCGTCGCCGCCGATCACCACCAGCGCGTCGATCTCGTGGCGCTTCAGCACGTCGTAGGCGCACTGACGCCCCTCCGGAGTCTGAAACTCCTTGCAGCGCGCCGTCTTGAGGATCGTGCCACCGCGCTGTATGATGTTCGATACATTCTGCGTGGAAAACTCCTCGATCTCATCTGTGATGAGGCCGCGGTAGCCACGGTAGATGCCATATACCTTGAAACCTGCGAAGATCGCCGCACGCGTCACCGCGCGTATCGCCGCGTTCATCCCCGGCGCGTCGCCTCCCGAGGTGAGGATACCTATTGATCTGATTTTCGACATAGCGGATTTGAATATTGTTTGGGTTAAAATTCCTGTTACTGGGTATTGTCTCTACAAAGTTAACGTTTTGACCCGGTTTTGACAAAATAAAATTGTAATTTTGCACCCGCAACCGTTTTTCCTTACATCGGTAGCCCTTAAACCACGACAATGAAACACTACGACAATATCATCTTCGACCTCGGCGGCGTCGTGATCGACCTCGACCGCGACGAGGCCGTGAGGCGCCTCCAGCAGCTCGGCATCGCCGATGCCGACGTCATGCTCGACCGCTACGAGCAGCGCCCCCCGTTCCTTCATCTCGAGACCGGTGCCCTCTCCGCCCCGGGCCTTCTCGACCAGCTCCGCGCAATCGCCCGTCCGGGTGTCTCCGACTGCGACATCCAGGACGCCTTCGAGGCGTTTCTCGTCGACCTCCCCTGCGAGCGCCTCAAGATCCTCCGCGACGTCAGGAACGCCGGATACCGCACATTCATGCTCTCCAACACCAATCCCATAATGTACAACCACTGGATCGCCGACCGTTTCCGTCAGGAGGGGCTCACCGTCAACGACTATTTCGACGGCACGGTGAAGTCGTTTGAGGAGGGCACGTGCAAGCCCGACAAGGCCATCTTCTCCATGCTGCTCAGCCGATACGGCCTCAATCCGGCCGACACCCTCATGCTCGACGACTCCCCGGCCAACTAGCATAAATTGTCCA